>NZ_FORX01000007.1 GCF_900114115.1 Desulfomicrobium apsheronum
AACTGACGAACGTCTGAAAGACATCAGCGACCTTTCGGATTCTTTTCAGCACACTGGCACCCACCAGCCTTTTTTTCGTTCATGATACGTTCAAAAATTGTAGATTTTCCTTTTTGAATAACATCCTGCTCAATATCGTCGGATGTATA
Source organism: Desulfomicrobium apsheronum (assembly GCF_900114115.1). Taxonomy (NCBI): domain Bacteria; kingdom Pseudomonadati; phylum Thermodesulfobacteriota; class Desulfovibrionia; order Desulfovibrionales; family Desulfomicrobiaceae; genus Desulfomicrobium; species Desulfomicrobium apsheronum. Next base: position 150 of record NZ_FORX01000007.1, read on the forward strand.
GCCAAAACAATAGCATACGAGTTCTGACATAATCAAACTCCTTAAAGAAATTTTCCGATGAATGCATGATTTTCTCTGAATTGATTACGGCCAGGATGACGGCGATGTCAATTTTTGGCTCTGACGTCGGAAGGAATTTTTCAACACGCTGTTAGGACGTCATCCGGCATGGAAACGACGGGGGAATCCGTTTCCTCGCGAGACATGTTCGCCAAGGTTGCAAACGCTGAGTCCACCTTTGAACGGATTATGCGAAAAGCTGGCGGCGCCCCTCTGGCGACCGTTTCCGCGACAGATAGAGCTGCGGCCTCCCATCTTGTCGAACTGGACGAGATGCAGCGCCAAAGCGCCATCCGCGAGCGCCTGAATATGGCCAAAATCAAATTCGACAATCCGTCATGATCGCTTTTCTCCTGTCTTCGGAGAATCTCCCTTTCACCATCGCGTTGAGCGTAATGCTGGGTGTAGCTCTTCTTGAAGGGGTAAGCGCATTTTTTGGCATGGAATTTTCGGAAGCCGTCGAAACCATAATTCCTTCGGACATTGGGGTGGATGCCACATCCGGGGACGCCTCATCGGGGCTTTCGAAATTTCTTTGCTGGTTCAGGATTGGGCAGATGCCTGTCCTGATTCTGATTATCGTCCTGCTCACCTGTTTCGGCTTGATTGGCCTGGCGCTTCAAGGAGCCTTCTTCGGCATGACTGGCCGTTTTCTCCCGGGATTTCTTTCAGTTCCAGCAGTCTTTGTCAGTTCTCTGCCAGTGGCCCGGACGCTGTCCGGCTGGCTCGGCAGAGTTCTGCCACAGGATGAAACGGAAGCCGTTTCCGAGCAGACCTTTATTGGCCGCATCGCAGTAATCACTCTTGGAGTCGCGGCATCCGGCATGCCCGCGGAAGGCAGACTAAAAGATGCGCATGGGCTCACGCACTACATCCAGATTGAACCCATGGAGCCAAGCGACCGATTCAAGAGAGGCGACGAGATCCTTCTGGTCACACGCAGCAGTCACGTTTTCAAAGGAATACCAAACCCCACTCCAATGCTTTCACAAGCGCAAACCACTCTCTCAAGGAAATAGCCATGGACAACCTCATTTTCATCGCTTCCGTGTCGGTTTCTGTCCTCGTCGGCATGATCACCATCGGCCTCATCATGGCCCGCCTTTACAACAGAGCCAGCAAGGAAGTGTCTTTCGTGCGCACTGGCTTCGGCGGCCAGAAGGTCATCATGAATGGTGGCGCGCTGGTCATCCCGATCCTGCATGAAATCATCCCTGTAAACATGAACACCTTGCGCTTGGAAGTCCGCCGCTCCAACGACCAGGCCCTGATCACCAGGGACAGGATGCGCGTCGATGTAGCTGCGGAATTCTATACGAGAGTCAAGCCATCCGAAGAATCCATCGCCATGGCAGCCCAAACCTTGGGATACAAGACTCTTGAGCCCATGCAACTCAAAGAGCTGGTCGAGGGCAAGTTTGTTGATGCGTTGCGCTCGGTCGCCGCCGAAATGTCCATGGAAGAACTGCACGAAAAAAGAACGGAATTCGTGCAACGCGTCCAGAACGTGGTTTCAGAAGATTTGACCAAAAACGGGCTGGAACTCGAGACGGTCTCGTTGACTGGGCTGGACCAGACTTCGCGCGAATTCTTCAATCCTGACAACGCCTTCGATGCTGCGGGTCTCACGCGATTGACCATGGAAATTGAAGAAAAGCGAAAGACCCGCAACGATGTCGAACAAGACACGAATGTAGCCATTGCCAATAAAAATCTGGAGGCAGAGCAAAAGCAACTTCAGATCGCCAAAAACATGGAATACGCGCGCTTGGAGCAAGAGCGAGAGATCGAGATTCGTCGCGCATCGCAGGCAACGGAAATCGCAAGAGAGCGAGCCCAGAAAAAGCAAGAGGCAGATGAGGCGCAAATCCAGGCCAAACGGCAAGTGGACATGACCACTATATTGGCCGAGCGGGCCGTAGAAGAAGAGCAGATCGAAAAGGAGCGCAATGTCAAAGAACGCGACATCTCGCGAATCAAAGCTTTGGAGTCGGCAGAAATTGAACGCATGAAAACCGTGGAACTCGCCGAGCAGGACAAGGAAATCGCGTTGGCGGAGAAATCCAAAGCTAAAAGCGAAGCGCGAGCTGAGGCTGATAAAGCCCTGGCTCTGGCCGTAAGGGAAGAAGAAGCGGTCAAGACAGTTCGTGAAACAGCCGAGGCAGAACGCGTCAAGGCCGTAGACTTGGTGCAGGCAAGAAAGCTTGCCGAACGCGACGCCATAGCGGTTTTGGTTCAGGCCCAAGCGGATAAAAAAGCTGCGCTCGACAGGGCGGAGGCCTCGCGCATCCAGGCCACGGCAGAAGCCGACAGAAAACGCATTGAAGCTGAAGGCGAGGCCGAGGCGATGATTCTCTCCGCCAATGCCGCTGAAAAGCAATACCAGGTGGACGCCGAGGGCACTCTGGCGCTGAACGAAGCTGCCAACAAGCTCTCCCAGGAACAGGTCAGATTTGAACTAAAGAAAAAGCTCATCGCACATCTTCCTGAAATAATAAGAGAAAGCGTACGACCCATGGAAAAAATCGAGGGCATCAAAATCTTCCATCTGGAGGGTATGCCCGGTTCGAATGGCCACGTTCAAGGGGAAGCCTCAACAAACTCAACAAATCTGGCAGACCAGGTCGTTAACAGCGCCTTGCGGTACCGCGGACAGGCACCTCTCCTTGACTCCCTGCTGGCCGAAATCGGTCTTAAACCCGGCGATATCAACGGACTGACCGCCCCAATCGGAAGTATGGCAAATGATTTCAAAGACTCGGCTGCCTTGGAAATCAAGAATGTCGAAGCATGATTTCCGCGAGGGCTTCGGCCCTCGCCTTATCAATGATCATGTTACTGTAAAAGGATGTCACCCCTTTAGAGGATTTATTTAGACTATAAATACATTGAGAAAAAATGATAAAAAAACTTTTTTGGCTAAACAAAAAAATTACTAATCATATAATTAGAAAATGAATTATTCTGAAAATATAGAAGTAATTTATAGGAATTGATCAAAACAATATTACTAAAGATGTTAACATGGATTCATTAATACAATTAAAAAATATTTTGATAATAATAAAAATAGTTTTAGTTATATCATTTGTTTTTGTCATGCTTTGGAACAACAAAAATAAATAATACATAATAAAAAAAACTGCAACTATTTCAAGAAAAAGAGGATTCATAGTCAGAATATTGTCATGGCCTCACGAAACACCGGCACGAAACAACACTTTACGACTAGACAAATAACACTAGACACAAAACTATTGAAGCAGAATTGCTATCGTGCAAAAAAATTCATCCATGTATCAGCAACAATCTGCATTAAAAGCAACTTCATGTTTTAACTTTGCCTTAATTTTTTAATGGAGATTCAGAATGACATATTTTACTCAAATAATATTCTGTATTGTTTTGATAGCAACCATTTTATTATTAATTATATATTTAACAAAGACTAAATCTTTAAATACAAAAGCATATCAAATATTAAATAAAAATATTAAATTAAAAAACGATAATAAAAAATTTTTAATATTACAGAAACAAAAAAGTGATATTAAGACAAAACAAATCAACGCAAAATCAATAAAGAAAATATATGAATTAAATAGTTTCAAAAATAATAAAACTGAAGTTAAAGTAAAATGTAATATGTCTATAAAAAATTCAAAAAGTGAAACAATAGCGATCTTGATAAAATTCTTGAACGAAGAACCATTTGCATCTTTTATAAACCCTTGGAAAAACCTACTTAGTCACACAAAAAAATCTTATAGTATCAACTATACAAACTATATAGTTTACCAAATAATTTTCTTGTCATTTATATTAATGTTTGAATTAGCTATATTTGGTAAATATACAGTAACAAATATATACATCGTAACTTCTGCATTTTCATTAATACTCTCTGAAATCAAAAATTAAAATGATACACATAAAGGAAAAAACAGACGCTGTACATGCAATTCTAACAAAAAAATTAATGCTCAAATAATTAAAAATTCAAAACAAAGTTATCATTTTATAAAACTAAGCATCTGACTCAGTTTTATAAAATGACAATACAATAGATGAAAAACCAAAGGAGCAACAAGATGGACAAGACATTTCTCATATTAATATGCGCATTCTCAATGGTAGCTCTTTTGATGATCTTATCAAAAATAAAAAAAAACAACACATCTATAAAAAAATCATATTTATTCGATAAAAACAAAACAGAAAACTATATAAATTTCAAAAAAGATTCTTCAAAAAAATCAAGAAAATACGATATTTCAAACGCAAAAGAAGCATCAAAAAGCAACGATTCAACTTTTACAACTTCTATCTGTAAAGAAAAAATAATAGAACTTACAGATACAGATATTTTACAAGAAGATGAAGCAAAAACAAGAGACAACATATATACAAGTAAAAAAAGTATAAATTTAAATATAGAAATATCTAAAACAAAAGATTTCATCAAAGTCCTGACACCTAAATTTGCTAGCGAATTCTACACCATGGCATACGGACCTTCACCCGATATCTTACCATCTTCTATCACTTATTGCCACCATGCTAAAGACAATAATACAGAAGACACAGACTTTCTTATACGAGAACTCGTGACAGATGGATTGAATGGAAGTTTTTATGCTCTAAGCATGGCTGCAGTAATACACGCAGTGACACCAGACTGCCCGCAGCGTTCAAGAATTGAACTCATCGCTCCTTGGATTATCCGACACGTAGGCGAATCCGAGGGGCACTGGCTTCTTGGGGTTTTTGCGTTGCACTACCTCGCGTCGACCATTCAGAACGGCCGGGTTGCAACAGCCAGTTTTGCATTGGAACACCTCTCCAAAAGTTCGCTCGCCGGAAACTATAAAGGCATACTTTTCCCGCCGTATCTCAACGCCCCAGGCGCTGATTACCCGTTGCCACCGACAGACTACAGCCGACTCCTTTTGCCTAGCGACATGGACAATGAACTTCGGTCCTTCTGGCACTGGTGCCATCGCGCGGCAGATCTTGGCAATCCCTGGGCCAACGAAACAATTGCCAGCCTGCTCTACGCAAAACCCGACCCTGACCGTCCGATCAAAGAGCAAAGCCGCTTGGCCGTGTACCATCTTGAGAAGGCAGCCAGGAGCGGTCATAAACTCGCCGCCCTGACTTTGGGCGGCTTGTTTCATACTGGAAAAATAGAAGAAGAGTATAATACGTTGCTCATAGCAAACCGTGACATCCACAAGGCTTTTTTCTTCTATTCCCTGTTTACACGGCTTAAATGCGGCGGCGCGTACTTCCGACACGATGACGTTCGTTCGAACCTGCTGGCCGAAATGCATGCGCAAAAATATCTTTCCGACGATCCTTTGACCGGGAACCCACCGGAGATGACCAGTTTCGAGTACGAATCCATCCTCAAAGACACCAAAACAGTCTATGAAGAGTTCGAGGCCAAGAAGTTTGAAGAAAACGCAGCCCAAGAAGACCTTTACAACAAGGCCCGAAAAGCCCTGCCTGAACTCAGAGCCGAATTGGAAGCTGTGAGTGTGAGAGTCGGGGATGTGCTGTAGACCAACCCGTTCCTGTATCCCTGTTGATGTCGGAGTAAGCAATCGGGTCGCTAGAAAAATATTGTAGTGCTCATCATCAATATCAAGCAAAACAATGGAAATATTGTCCTCCGTCGTCCGGGACGGTGGACAAAAGGCCGGGGGAGCTCCAAAAATTACACGCCAACGCGCTTCATTAGCCCGGCCGCAGGGCAAAAAAAAACCCTGCCAGGCAGGGTTTAGAGGCTCAGATCGACGCGACTACCATCTGGGCCGGCGCTCACGCTCGGGACGGGGACGGGCTTCGTTGACCTTCAGGGAACGTCCGCCGTAATCGGCGCCGTCCAGAGCAGCGATGGCTTCTTCAGCGCCGCTCTCCATTTCCACAAAACCAAATCCGCGGGCTCTGCCTGTCTCACGGTCGGAAATGAGTTTAACGTTTGCAACTTGGCCGTACGTTGCGAACAGCGTTTCCACATCCTGCTCGGTGGCACTCCAGGGCAGGTTTCCGACATAAATGTTCTTCGACATGATGCACTTGTCTCCTGTAAAAAAACTGAAAAATCCAGGTTGAGTCTCCCATCGGATCTGTCGCGCCTTTGGGCCAAAACCCTTCCCGTCTCCTCGTACCTCGCACCAACCGAAATGGTTGATACATGGCTATGGAAAATACGTATTTCTAAAAAAAGAGGCAAGAGTTTATTTGAAAAGTTCTCTTGAAAAAGATGCCTTTTTTCGATCTTTTCAAACACGCCCGATTCCGGCATTTCCCCGGGAGCATTCTCCATTTAAAATTGTAAAAAATAACGATTTTCATTACCGATTAACAATGCCAAGCGCTGCCTCACCTTCCGGCACTCTTTTCGCCATCAAACGCTACGCCCTGCATGACGGGCCGGACTTGCGCGTGACCATTTTCCTGAAGGGCTGCCCCCTATCCTGCCTGTGGTGCCACAACCCCGAAGGCATCAAGGCCGCTCCAGCCATCCTGGCCCTGCCGGACAAATGTGTCGGCTGCGGAGAATGCATGGAAGCCTGCCCGCAAGGCGCCCTGCGTCCCGGACCGGTCGGCGTGATCAGAAACAGCGAGATCTGCACCGTCTGCGGCACCTGCGCCGAGGTATGCCCAGCCCTGGCTCATGAAGCCGTGGGCAGGACATGGACCGTGTCCGAAGCAATGACAGAGATAAAAAAAGAGATCCCCTTTTTTGCCGGAAACGGAGGCGGGGTGACGTTTTCCGGCGGGGAACCCTTGGCCCAACCCGATTTTCTTGAGGCCTTGCTTGTGGCCTGCGGGAACCTGGACCTGCACCGCGCCGTGGACACCAGCGGCTTCGCATCCGCCGAGACGATCTCGCGCATTGCCCGGCACACGGACCTTTTCCTTTTCGACATAAAGCACATGGACCCGGACACCCATCGCCGGGTGACAGGCGTGTCCAATGCCCCGATCCTTGCCAATCTGCGCCTGCTGGCAGAATTGGGGGCGCGAATCGGGCTCAGGCTGCCGCTCATACCGGGAATCAACGACGACGCGGAGAACATCCGCCGCACAGGTCTTTTGGCCGTATCCCTGCCGGGGATACGCGATATCGCCGTGCTTCCCTACCATGCCTCGGCCCGGGGGAAATACGCCAAACTCGGAATGTCCTATCCCGGAGCCGCCATCAAACAGAGCGATCCGGACAGCGTGGATCGTGCCGTGGATATTTTGCAGCATTGCGGGCTCGAGGTCCGCATCGGAGGATAGGCAGATGAACCAGAGAATCGAGCACCTGCGCGAAGAGAGCTTCGCCGCCGAACCATCCATTTCCATCGAACGCGCCCTGCTCGAAACCAAATTCTACCTCGAGAATTACGGCAAGCATTCCCTGCCCGTGCTGCGCGCCCTTGTTTTCAAGGATCTGTGCGAAAAAAAGACCATTTATCTTGGCGACGGCGAACTGATCGTGGGTGAACGCGGTCCCGCGCCCAAGTGCGTGCCGACCTTTCCGGAACTGACCTGCCACTCGGCCTCGGACCTGCGCGTGCTCGCGACCCGGCCCATGACCCGCTACCATGTCAGCGATGAGGATGTCGAAACCTACGAACGCGAGGTCATCCCCTACTGGACCGGCCGTTCCATGCGCGAACGCGTCTTCTCCCAGATTCCTGACGAATGGCGGGCAGCCTACGAAGCCGGCCTCTTCACCGAGTTCATGGAACAACGCGCCCCCGGCCATACGGCCCTCGACGGCACGATCTACGAATGGGGCATGCATGATTTCAAGGCGCGCATCGCCGAACGCATGAGCCGCCTGGACTATCTGAACGATCCCCTGGCCTCGGACCGCGCCGAGCAGCTGAAGGCCATGGACATCGCCTGCGACGCGGCCATCGTCTTTGCCCTGCGCCATGCCGATCTGGCCTGGGAAAAGGCCAAGACCGAGCCCAACCCCGCGCGCAAGGCCGAACTCACGCGCATCGCCGAGGTCTGCCGCCGCGTCCCGGCCCAGGCCCCGCGCGACTTCTGGGAAGCCCTGCAAATGTACTGGTTCGTGCACCTGGGCACCATCACGGAACTGAACGGCTGGGACGCCATGACCCCCGGCCATCTCGACCAGCACCTTACCCCCTTCTACGAGAAAGGCCTGGCCGACGGCACCCTGACCCGCGAAACGGCCAAGGAGCTGCTCTGTTGCCTGTGGATCAAGGTCAACAACCACCCCGCCCCGCCCAAGGTCGGCGTCACGGCCAAGGAGAGCGGCACCTATAACGATTTCACCAACATCAACCTCGGCGGCCTGAAACGCGACGGCTCTGACGGGGTCAGCGAACTCTCCTATCTCATTCTTGAAGTTGTCGACGAGCTCAAACTCCTTCAGCCCCAGACCAGCGTGCACATCAGCCAGAAGACGCCGGACCGCTTCCTGAAAGCCGCCGCCCGCGTCATCAAAAACGGCTACGGCTACCCGTCGATCTTCAACACCGACGCCGTGGTCATGGAACAGATGCGCGTCGGCAAAACCGTGGAAGACGCCCGAGAAGGCGGCTGCTCTGGCTGCATCGAGACCGGGGCCTTCGGCAAGGAAGCCTACATCCTGACCGGCTATCTAAACGTGCCCAAGGTGCTGGAACTGGCCCTGAACGACGGACGCGACCAGCTCACCGGCCGCCAGATCGGCCCCCGGACCGGCGACGCCCGTGATTTTTCGAGCTTCGACGACCTCTACGACGCCTTCACCCGCCAATTGGACTGGGTCGTGGACCTCAAGGTGCGCGTCAACAACTACATCGAACGCATGTACGCCACCCACTCCCCCGCACCCTTCCTTTCCACGGTCATCCACGACTGCATCGAAAAGGGCCGGGACTACGACGGCGGCCCGCGCTACAACACCAACTACATCCAGTGCTGCGGCATCGGCACGGTCACGGACAGCCTGTCCGCCATCAAGACCCAAGTCTTTGACGCAGCGACCGTCTCCATGCCCAAACTCACCCAGGCGCTACAGTCCAATTTCGAAAATTCCGAAGCCCTGCGCCTGAAACTCTGGAACAAGACGCCCTTCTTCGGCAACGATGACGATCGGGCCGACGACATCATGCGCCGCGTCTACGATTCACTCTTCACGGCCATCGACGGCCGCCCCAACACCAAGGGCACCGAATACCACTTGAACATGCTCTCCACCACCTGCCACGTCTATTTCGGCAAGATGCTCGGCGCCTCGGCCAACGGCCGCCTGGCCGGGCTACCCGAATCCGACGGCACCTCGCCCTCCCACGGCGCGGACAGGAACGGCCCCACGGCCGTGGTCAAGTCACTCTCGAAAATGGACCAAATCAAATCCGGCGGCACTCTCCTCAACCAGCGATTCCTGCCAGACGTCCTCAAAACCGATCAGGACCTGGACAAGCTCGCCCAACTGGTGCGTACCTATTTCCGCCTCGGCGGCCACCACATCCAGTTCAACGTGGTCGACACGGCCACCCTGCGCCAAGCCCAGGCCAGCCCCGACCAACACCGCAACCTGCTGGTCCGCGTAGCCGGATACAGCGACTACTTCGTGGACCTGGATCTGGACCACCAGGAAGAAATCATCCGGCGCACAGAGCAGGAAACGGCGTAGGCTGAAAAGATGCCTCCGGCGGGCAGGGGACTCGTCCCCTGCACCCCATTCACATCCTCCTCAACCCATCAGCATCGCCCCCAGACCCCGTCCCCATCCTTCTCAACCCATCCGCATCGCTTCAACCCGTCCGCATCGCCTCAAGCGGGTCGGCGTGGTCCGGGCGAGGACTGTCGGCTGTTTGACTGAGCCAGGCATCGTTTGCTTCCCGGCCGCGTGCCGGACAACGCGCGCAAGGATGCCAAAAGCTCAAGGACGGGAAGCATTACGAGGCCCGCGAAGGAGTTCCGGCAGACCTCGCCCGAACCGCACCGACCCGCGCCCCCCCCAACCAGCGTCAAATCCACACCGCCTACACACGGAAACTTCCCCCCAGCACCCCGCCCCCATCCTTCTCAATCCTTCCACATCACCTCAAGCGGGTCGGCGTGGTCCGGGCGAGGGCTGTCGGCTGTTTGACTGAGCCAGGCATCGTTTGCTTCCCGGCCGCGTGCCGGACAAAGCGCGCAAGGATGCCAAAGCTCAAGGACGGGAAGCATTACGAGGCCCGCGAAGGAGTTCCGGCAGCCCTCGCCCGGACCGCACCGACACGCGCCCCCCGCATCCAGCGCCAAATCCACGCCTTCGACAAACAAAAACCTCGCCCCCCAGCACCCTTTCCCCTTCCTTCACAACCCATCAGCACCCCTCTCAACCCGTCCACATCACCTCAAGCGGGTCGGCGTGGTCCGGGCGAGGGCTGTCGGCTGTTTGACTGAGCCAGGCATCGTTTGCTTCCCGGCCGCGTGCCGGACAAAGCGCGCAAGGATGCCAAAGCTCAAGGACGGGAAGCATTACGAGGCCCGCGAAGGAGTTCCGGCAGACCTCGCCCGGACCGCACCGACCCGCGCCCCCCGCATCCAGCGCCAAATCCATGCCTTCGACAAACAAAAACCTCGCCCCCAGACCCCGTCCCCATCCTTCTCAACCCATCCGCATCGCCTCAACCAATCCGCATCACCTCAACCGTGTCGGCGTGGTCCGGGCGAGGACTGTCGGCTGTCTGACTGAGCCTGGCATCGTTTACTTCCTGGCCGCGTGCCGGACAAAGCGCGCAAAGATGCCAAAATCTCAAGGACGGGAAGCATTACGAGGCCCGCGAAGGAGTTCCGGCAGACCTCGCCCGGACCGCTCCGACACGCGCCCCCCGCATCCAGCGTCAAATCCACGCCGCCACCTCCCCGACACGCGCTCCAGCCCGTTCCGCCCAGAGAATCGATCGTTCCGATTCCGCCAACCTTCTTGCATTTTCCGGCTTTTTGGCCCATGCCAAGGACGATTTTTCGCCATAGTGGCCAAACCCGTTTCTTCTCATCCATCATCAAGGAGGCTCCATGAAACGCATCCTGCTTTTCGCCGTTTTAGCTCTGGCTCTGTGCGCGACCACCGCTTCAGCCAAAAAGCTGGTCGTGGCCACGGATACCAATTTTCCGCCTTTTGAATTCAAGGACCCCGAGAGCGGCAAGCACACCGGCTTCGACGTGGAGCTTTGGGACGCCATCGCCAAGGAAATCGGCGCCGAGTACGACCTGCAGCCCATGGACTTCAACGGCATCATCCCCGGCCTGCAGTCCGGCCAGGTTGACGTTGGCATCGCCGGCATCACCATCAAGCCCGAACGCGCCGAAGTCGTCGACTTCTCCGACCCCTACTACAACGCGGGCCTTCTGATCCTGGTCAAGGCCGACAACGAAGACATCACCGACGTGAAGGCTCTGGCCGGCAAGATCGTGGCCACCAAGCTCGGCACCACCAGCGAAGACTTCGCCAAGAAGGAAGCCGGAGCCAAGGAAGTGAAGCTTTTCCCCAACAATGACGCCATGTTCATGGAACTGCTCGCCGGCGGCGCTGATGCGGTCATCTTCGACTCCCCGGTAATCTCCGAATTCGTGCGCACCGTGGGCAAGGGTCAGGCCAAGATCGTCGGTCCCCTGTACATGGGCCAGTCCTACGGCATCGGCTTCCCCAAGGGCAGCGATCTGGTCACCAAGACCAACGCCGCGCTCCAGAAGCTCAAAGACAGCGGCGCCTACCGCGAACTGTACATCAAGTGGTTCGGCACCGAGCCCAAGTAATCCCTTCAAATCATCCATGGAGGCAGGATCTTCCTGCCTCCATTTCGAGACACCCATGGCCTTTCAATTCGAACCAAGCGTCGTTGTCGACACCTTGCCCATGCTCATGCGCGGAGTCTGGTACACCATCTACCTGACCGTCGGCGGCCTGTTTTTCGGCTTTCTTCTCGGAGTGGCCACGGGCCTCATGAAGCTGGCCCGCCCCTTTTTCGTCCGCAAGCTCGCCGATCTCTATGTGGAACTCATTCGCGGCACGCCCATGCTGGTGCAGGCCATGTTCCTCTATTACGGCGTGCCCATGGCCGTGGGTCTGCGCATCCCGCCGCTCATCGCCGGAGTCATCGTCATTGCCATCAACTCCGGAGCCTACATCGCCGAGATCGTGCGCGGTGCCATCCAGTCCATCAATGTCGGACAAACCGAAGCAGGGCGCTCCATCGGCCTGACCCGGGCCCAGACCATGCGCTACATCATCTGGCCCCAGGCCTTCAAACGCATGATCCCGCCGCTGGGCAACCAGTTCATCATCAGCCTCAAAGACACCTCGCTGCTGATGGTCATCGGCGTGGGTGAGCTGCTGCGGACCGGCCAGGAGATCGTGGCTGTCAATTTTCGGGCGTTTGAAGTCTATATGGCCGTGGCCATGGTCTATCTGGTCATGACCATGAGCATCGCCAAGGCCCTGAAAATCCTTGAGAACAGACTCATAAACAAGACCAGCGGAAAGCGCGCATGATTGAAATAAAGAACCTGCACAAGAAGTTCGGTGATCTGGAAGTTTTGAAAGGAGTCAACCTGACCGTAGCCTCGGGAGAGGTGGTCTGCATCATCGGACCGTCAGGCTCGGGCAAGTCGACCGTGCTGCGCTGCATCAACCGGCTGGAGACACCGACTGCGGGCACGGTGATCGTCGACGGGCACGATATCATGAACCCACGGACAGACATCAATTACGTGCGCACCGAAGCGGGCATGGTCTTTCAGCAGTTCAACCTCTTCCCGCACATGACCGTGCTCGACAACGTGATCCTCGGACCGGTCAAGGTCCGCAAAATGCCTCGTGCCGATGCCGAGCACCTGGGCCATGACCTTTTGGCAAAGGTGGGCCTGGGCTCCAAGGCCCTCGCCTACCCGGAGCAGCTCTCGGGGGGCCAGAAGCAGCGCGTAGCCATCGCCCGCGCCCTGGCCCTGCAGCCCAAGGTCATCCTCTTTGACGAGCCGACCTCGGCCCTGGACCCGGAACTTGTCGGCGAAGTGCTGGAAGTCATGAAGAAGCTGGCCGCCGAGGGCATGACCATGATCGTGGTCACGCATGAGATGGGCTTCGCCCGCGAGGTGGCGGACAGGGTCATCTTCATCGACGAAGGAGTGATCCAGGAAGAAAACACCCCGCAGGAATTTTTCAACGCGCCCAAAAATCCCCGCCTGCGGGACTTTCTGGGCAAGATCGTGGGTACCTGCCGGGAAATGTAGGTTCAGGGCAACTGGGCCCGGCCCACCAATTGCGCAAAAATGGTCGGCATTGGCGCTTCAAGGGTCATGCGTTGACCCGAGAACGGATGCGCGAAGCTGATTGAAGCAGCATGCAGCGCCAGGCGGGAAAAATTGTCGCCCTTGCCTCCGTATTTCCGGTCACCGGCCACAGGATGCCCCAGATCCGCCATCTGCACCCGGATCTGGTGCTTGCGTCCAGTCAGCAATTCAATCCTCAAAAGCGAATATCCTCCCTTCTCCTTGACCACGGTCCAGGCGGTCTGCGCCAACTTGCCGAGCCTGGCGTCGCGAGTGGAATAGACCTTGTGCACACCGCTCTCCACCAGATGGGAGATGACCGTGCCCGAGGCCTTGTCCATTTGCCCGTGCACCACGGCAGCATAGATCTTGGTGGTATCCCCCCACTGATCCTGCAGGGTGCGCTTGGCCGCCTCGGTCTTGGCGAAGAGCAAAATCCCCGAAGTCTCCCGATCCAGGCGATGGACAATGAAAATCCTGTACCTGGACTTGGCGTTGCCCTTGCGCACGTAATCGGTCAGGGCGTAATAGGCGGTACGCGTCTTCTCCGCCTCCGTGGCCATGGTCAGCATCCCGGCGGGCTTGTCCACGACGATGATGTCCCGGTCCTCGTGAATGATATGAAGCCCCGGAGGCAAATGCCTTGAGCCGGAGCGAGCTTGTCCACTCATTGGTTGTCCTTGAAGGAAAGTGTTGCAGAATTTTTTGACGCCAAGGCCAGCTTTGCCCACGATGCGCGCCAACCGATCGGAAAAAGAGGCAAAAGTCCAGGCCAAAACCCGTCAACTCTCGCGCACGAACCCCTTGGACTTGAGTTTGTGGGCGTATTGGGAGTGCAGAGGCCGGATCAGGTTGAGCCTTTTTTCGGCTCTGGAGGCGAAGATGTTGTCTCCGGCGGCCAGGACCACGCCGGTCTGGCCGTCTTGGGTCAGATAGACATCCGGGGCCGCGTCGAGGACCAGGATGCGCAGGTCGTTCTCGAACGGCAGGACCATGGGTCTGAAGGCGTGCAGGAATGGACAGATGGGAGTCAGGGCGAAGACGTTGAGCTCCGGGTAGATGAGCGGTCCGCCTGCGGAGATGGAATAACCCGACGAACCGGTGGGCGTGGCCACGATCATGCCGTCGGCCCGCACAGTGCCAAGGTGGTCGTTGCCGTACCACATGTCCAGCCTGATCATGCGCGCCAGGCTTCCGCAGCTGATGACCAGATCATTTATGGCGTAGCCCCGATAATACTCCTGACCGCGCCGGAGCACATGAAAGCTGATGACCAGCCGCTGGGACATGTCGTACTCCCCACGCAAAATGAGCGTCAGGGATTCGCGCCAGTCCGTGGGCGAAAGCTCCGTAAGAAACCCGACTTTGCCGAGGTTCAGGCCCAGGATCGGGATACCCATATCCTGCACGGCCCGGGCCACGGCGAGCAGTGTGCCATCGCCGCCCAGGGTCAGGATCATGTCCGCATCCCCCCAGGTCGAGACGCAGTGGACCTCTTCCTTGGAAGATGCGACAATCCGTGCCGAGCGCCCCTCGCCCACGAGCCAGCGCCGGATTTGCCGGGCCATGTTGGCCGCCAGCTCGTTCTCGACGTTATGGACAATGACTATTTTGCTGATGATTTTTCCCATTTGCGGGAGTGTAAGCAAAAGGTCTCGCGTATTCAAGGAGAGGGGCAATGTGAGTTTGCGGCGAGCCTTGGGCGTGGACAAACTTTTTTGCAAATAAAACTAAAGTTCGCTGACAAGTGGCCGATAGGGAGAAGTAAGAGGTATGCCCTGTGACAGTGAATCCCTTTCTCGTCAAAAACGTGATGCGCACGTACGACCAGCACCAAGAAGCGGGTCGACGCATTGCCAGGTTCAAGAAATACATGGACCGCGCCGGGCAAGAGGATTCCGTTTCCATTTCCAAGGAAGCCAAAAGACGCCAGCTGGTCGAAAAGGTCGCAGGCGAGATCGTGAACAACCTCATCGGATCGGACACCACGAACCCGGTCGTTCGTGAAATCAAGACACAGATGGCCAAGGAATTCGGACAGGATGTGCTTTTCAGGTACCCGTCCGACGGAAGCGGCCTTCAGATACTGAAAAAAACAGACCAGGGTGTCGCGGAATTGACCAACGGCGAAAAGGATGCTTTCATGCGCCGGTTGTGGGAAATCGCCTTGACCCGGGTCAACGAAACAATGCTCTAGGCCTTGTTCTTGGGGGGCGCGTCTCGTCCACGTGAGGATAAAGCCAGTGCGGCCGGAAACCCCGGCAGGAGCGGAAAATGTCGATCAACACCATCAAATCTTTCAGCGGCTACGAATCGCAACGACTGGACCAGCTGGAGCAGCAGCGCCAGGAGCACCAGAAGACCGTTGCCAATCAGGACAGCGGTTCCGACCGCATCTCCATCTCCGATGAAGCGCGGCTCAAGGTGAGCATGCTCAAAACTGCCCAGGAAAGCGACGGGGTGCGAGCCGACAAGGTCGCCGACGTGAAGGCCCGGATAGAGGCGGGAGAGTACAGTGCTAACGGTAAGGATATCGCGGCCAGCCTGCTCAGACAGGAGCTTGACATCTGGGGCTGACCCATTTGCGACTCGACAGAAAAAGCCTGACCGGTGACCCGGCCAGGCTTTTTTTCATGAATTGGCCAAACGCCTGTCCTCGTTTCCAAGGTCGCGCAGCAGGACCTGGGACGGAAATCCCGATTCCACTTGCGGGGACTGAAGCCCCAGGCGTTCCTGGACATTGACGCAGATGGGCCCGGTCAGATTGAGGGTACTCCCTTGCGGGTCGCCCTTGGGCACGGTCACGCTGACCAGGATGACCAGGTCGTGGATGCTGCGCACCTTCAAAATCCGCTCTTCGGCCGCAGCCAGCCGAATCTCATAGTTCGGTAAGAATGAGAACGGATCGGCGAGCATCATGCCCATGCTCGGCATTTCAATGCATTGTAAAAAATGAAAGGGTGTTCCGGGCTTGAACTCCACCAGGGCGAATTCCCGCAGGGACTCGAAACCGATGATGCCGCGCGGAAACCGGATGGTCTTGTCTGCGGAAATGACCAGCTGCCCGATGCGTGAATTTATTATTTGTCTTTGCTTGTCCATATTGCTGCCGCCATCATCAGATCGTTGTTGTCGAGTTCCAGGGCCGAGGCGTTCTGGGTCTGCACCTTGAGATAAATTTCTTCCCGGTAGACCGGCATGTGTTCCGGCACTTCAAGGCCCAGTTTGATCTGCTGTCCCTTGATGCTTAAAATCGTGATCTTGATGTCATCACCCACATGCACGCTTTCTCCGGGGCGACGAGAGAGTATGAGCATAACCCCTTCCTACAGATAATTGACCAGGCTCATCTTCATGATCATGGACGAGGATTTGAGGACCGCCTCATAAGACAGCTGCTGGTTGGCCAGTTCCGTCAGAAGCGTGGCCAGATCCGCATCCTCCACATTGCTCATGCGCTCGGTTTCGTTGAGTTTAAGGCCGGAGAGGACAGTGTCGGCCACGTCGAGCCGGTTTTCCCGCGCACCCACGGAGGCCAGCTGGGTGGTGAAATACTGATGACCCGCCTTCAACCCGTCCAGAGCCTCGGCACATCCTTGCTGGTTGTTGTTTTCAAGGGCGGCCACCAGCTTTCCCACGGTGACCATGATGTTCTTGCCCACGTCGGAATCCGAGAACACCGGCTGCGTCCCGTTTTCATAGTAGCCGCCAAAAATTTCCGCACCGATATTGTTGAGCTGCAAATACTGCCCGGCGGAAATCTCCACGTTGTGGGCCGCCGTCTGGGGGTGGATGACGAACTGGTCGCCAGCCTTCAGGTCGGACGCACCGGGCCTGTTTGTAAGAACAAGCTTGCCTCCCGGTACCAGAAGCTCGGAGGCGTTGGTGCCAGTCAGAGACGCGGAACGATCGTCGGACCAGCTCGTCCCGCCATCCGTGCTGTATTTGTAGGTAATCTTGGAATCGCCAAAATCGACCTTATTGATGCGCACCATCACGTCATTATCGAAAAGCCCGCGCCCCTCGGCATTGATCGTGGAGCCCATCTGCAACACGCCTGTGGAGCCGGCCTTCACATCAAGTTGTGTTCCGACAAGATTTGTTCCTGACAGACTCACTGTTCCGTAAGGCGTTTCGACCACACAGGATGATGTTGCCGGTATCGACGTAATCAAAGGATCACCAGCCCCGTTGCCAAGGGGAGTTGCGGTAATCTTTAAATTTGCCGCATTGTCGGGATCCACCACCACGGTCACTCTTACATCCCGCTCGAACCCACCAAGAGGCTCCGCCACAACATCAAGGCCTCCTGCGGTATAAACCACCGCCGACTGGGATTCGTGATCCCCCTTATACACCGCCGTAGGCGCGATGGTCAGCCAGGATCCCGTTTCGGTCGAAACGTTTGTTTCAGGCGATGGCCAGACTTGATATTTCGGCCCCAGATTAAGATCAATCCCGCCCAAATCCAGCGTGCCATCCGCACCCACTGTTCCCTTTGTCCAAGTTGTGCCGCCGTCTTTGCTGTAGCGGTATTCCCCTCCAGCTGCGTCGACGGGACCTGGACCCGCCCCCAAAAACTGGACCGCAATACTACGACTACTCTGGCCCGTGACCAGACCAAGACTTTTTCCGTCCTGATCATAGACCATGAGCGCCTCCTCGAAGGCGCTCCCCTCGAACTTCTGTCCCCCGAAAATGGATTTGCCTTCGAAACGGGTGTTGCCCAGATTGACCAGCTGGCTGAAAAGCTGACGGACCTCGTAGGAGGTGGCCTCGCGGTCTGAAGCGGTCATTGTGCCGGAAGCGCCCTGTTCGGCCAGACCCTTGAGTTTGGTCAAAATGGTGCTGACCTGAATCATGGATTCATCGGCCAGGCCGAGCCAGCCCTTGGCCGTGTCTATATTGGAGCGATACTGGTCGATGGAAGCCAGGGAAGAACGGTAATTGAGCACGCGGGCAGTGCCCACCGGATCGTCGGAGGGTCTGTTGATACGCTTCTGGCTGGAAGCCTGCATGTTCAAATCCATGAGCTTAGACTGGGTGTCCTGCAGGTTGTACAGAAAATTGCTGTACTGGTTACGAAGAGATACGCGCATGTCCCGCCTCCATTAGTTCTTGAGCCCCAGCAGCACTTGCAGCATGGACTCGGCGGTGGTGATCAGTTTCGCAGCCGCAGTATAGGCGTGCTGAAACTTGATCAGGTTGGTCATTTCCTCGTCCAGATTCACGCCCGAGACGGATTCCTGCCGCGATCTCAGGTCATTTGCCAGGGCCTGCTGGTATTCATAATTGAACTTTGAAGACTGCGTGTCCGAGCCCGCTTTGGCCACCAGTGTGGAATAATATTCCCCCAGGGTCTGGCGGGTCGTACCTTCGCTTACGGTGCGCGTGGTCACGGCCTTGTTCTGCAAGGCGGCAAGGGCGGCGGATGTGGTGTTGTCGCCCTCGTTCATCTCCCCGGCGCCGTTAATGTGACCGGTATTGATGCGCGCAGTGTTGCCGCGCACATCATTGTTGAGTGACAGGCTCCTGGCGTTGGAACCATCGAAAAAAGTATTGATGCCCAAGGCGGCAAGCAGGCCGGTGGAATCGGAACCAAAGGCGAAATCATAGCCGTCTGCGGCTTCGATCTGCAGATGGTTGTCCAACACGGAGGCCGTGAGCTTGCCGGGAAAAACTCGCTTTATAGCTTCAACAACACGGTCGAGGGAATGATCTTGGGCAACGAAATTTTGCACCCCGTCATCCGCGCTGAAATCCAAAGCCGAAAACTGCACCAACGCTCCGGTATTTTTGTCGTAAACCCCGATCATGAGGTTACCGTCTTCCAGTTTGTCGCCAAATGCCGACCCAGCACCGGTTTGCAGGGAAAGCTCGCTGCTCGTCACCCCGTAGGTTCCAATGACTTCTTCGAAGCGTTCAAGCCCAGTGCCCTGGGAATGGATACGGTTGACTTCCCAGGCCAGGCCCTTGGCAAAGGCGTCCAGCTTTTCGATATAACTACCCACGCTCGCATCACGAAACTGGAAGTACCCGGCCAGGGTGCCCCCGGTCAGACGACGTTCGTTATCTTCGCCGTTGGGCATGATCTGGGGAGTGATGTTGATCCTGGAAGAAGTGGTCTCGTACCAGAACAAAGACTTGTTGGGCAGTATCTGAAAACGATCGTCTTTCTGCAATGTATCCATACCGACGTCCCCATCCGGAAACGTCAGAGTGCCCTTGCCGTCGGGCAGCAGAAAAGCCTCTCCTGTGTAAGTAAATTCACTGCCACCCGCTTCATTAGTCATCCAAGTCTTACCGCCATCCACAGACACACTGAACTTCAACATGTCTTCTTCCGCAACAGGCGGCACTGGGGGCACAGACACATTGTTCAAAATTTTTATAGTGTATTCGCTGGAACTTTCCCCGTCAAAAGTCGGCAACCCGTTATAGGTAGAGGTGCTTTTCAAATTCGGAATAGACGACGGAGAATCGAAAGCCAACCGAAAGGCACTGACGCCGTCAACCAGGGTATGCCCGGCCTGGGTGGTGATGGTCACATTGCCAAGGCCGTTGTCGATATATCTGATATCGATCTTTTCGGCCAACTTCCGAACCAGAGTCGCACGCTCGTCGCGCAGTCCGTTGGCGTTGTTCTTGCCAGTCTCCTCGGTCACGGTGATCTGCTTGTTCAGCGCGGCAATGCTTTCAAGAAGTGTATTGATCTCGGAAACTTCAGCACGAATGGTATCATCGGTCTGAGATTGCAGACGCTGCAGATCGCCGTAGACAACCCCTATGGCCTGTTCCAGATTTGAGGCATGGCCGAGCAAGGCGGCCCGCACGCTCTGATTGTCGGGACTGGTGGCCAGGGTCTGCCAATCCGCCCAAAATGCGGACAAGGCCGAGTTGACCCCTTGCGCGTTGGATTCGTTGAAAATCATTTCAACGTTCTGCAGATTCTCGTAGAGCTTCTGCCAACGCTGCTGCTCCGAACTTTTGTCATTGTACATGATCTCGGTGAACTCATCGAAATAACGGATGACTTCGGCCGCGTTGACCCCTGTACCGAGCTGGCCCGGAGTATAACTGATGTAGTAGCCATCCTCGAAGCGCACCGCCTGACGGCTGTAACCTTCGGTATTGGCGTTGGAAATGTTGTTGCCGACGACCTCGATGGCCGACTGGTTGGCAAAAAGGGACTGCTTCCCGATATTGAACAGGGATGCGATGCCGGGCATCAGAGCCTCCCGCGCACCAGAGTCGCCGTGGCCGTGCGGTCCTGCCACGTCCCCTTGGCCGAGTAGGTGTTGCGCTCCCTCGGTGCGACCTGATTCTGAAAATGGCTGAGCAGCACGCCGCTCTGCTTCCAAAGGGCCATGGCCAGATCGGCGTTGATCGAGGCCAGCTGGCCGCTGTCCTGCTCATGCGTGATGATCTTGGCCCGCCACGTTTCAAAGATGCGCCTGTCCGCAGCAGACAGGGTCTCCAGAAAAACAGCCAGATTGGTCATGCCCGCCGATTGCAGACGATGGACCAGAGCCTCGCGTTCGCGCACGAGCTGCCTGATCAGGTCCTGGATGCACATCTCAAGTCCCGTCACCTGATCCGGCGCGCCCGCCCGCAGCAAGGAGTATTCCTCGCGCAGGAGCTGGCAGAGAAGCTCTGTGCCTTTTGCCTGACGAATGAGACTGCCGAGAATGATCTGTTGCATATCGTGCTTCCTTAAACATGAGCGGTAGTGAAAATTAAGGCCGAGGCAGGAAATCCCTGCTTGGCGCACCCTTCATTTTCCTGATCATTGCAAAATGCCGACCAGCATGCATCAGGCCCTCCAAAGACGGCGTCAGAAGCCCTTTCCCGCCCCGGACGCAGGCTTCAGCGCCCGGCCCATCGGCAAGAATTTCCCCGTGGCCATGCGCACTAGGGGCCGTCCTCGCCGTCCATGCGCACAACGCGCAGGGCATCCTCAAGGTCAGTGGGCATGATCTTCGCCTGAGCCTCTCCGGACGGCGACCTCTGCTCGATACTTCGCGCCAGCATTTCGGCCTCGTGCTGAGCCGTGATCGCGGCCAGCGTGCGCGGGGGCACTGCCGCAGCCTGCGCTCCGGACGGGGCCTTGCCGCGATCCGCCATGTTCAGGGGATGCAAAGGAGCCGTCGAAGTCGTGTCCCGACTGGCATTGACCAGA
The DNA here is from genome assembly GCF_900114115.1 of Desulfomicrobium apsheronum. Lineage (NCBI taxonomy): Bacteria > Pseudomonadati > Thermodesulfobacteriota > Desulfovibrionia > Desulfovibrionales > Desulfomicrobiaceae > Desulfomicrobium > Desulfomicrobium apsheronum. The sequence continues at coordinate 21,670 of NZ_FORX01000007.1, forward strand.
CGCTCGGAAAGATTCGCATAGAGCATGTCGGACAAGCCGATGCCCCCGCTTTGCGACATCTTGACCGAGAGCTCCTGGTCAAACATGGACAGATAGCTCTCTTCTTCCTTGGAATGGAGCATCCCTTCCTTGGGCACGGAAGCGCGCATCTGCTTCCAGATCTGACCAATGAACACGGCCTCGAAGTCCTGGCAGGCCTTCTTGAGCTTGACCTCGTCCAGGCCCTTTTCCGGCTGCACCCGGGAGCGCAGATCCCGCAGGCGCTCCTGCAGGCTTTGCGTCGAATCAGGTTCGGGCAGGGCCGTGGTGATAATCTCGTTCATACCGCCTCCGCTGGCTAGAGGACCTCAAGATCGGCATGCAGGGCGCCCGCCGATTTCATGGTCCGCAGAATGGAAATGAGGTCCCGGGGCGTGGCGCCAATGGCATTCAGGCCATCCACCAGCTCCTGGATTGAAGCCCCGGCCATGAGGACGAGTCGCCGCTGCTCTTCGCGCACGCCGATCTCGGTGGACGGAGTGATGGCCGTCTGACCCGGGGAGAACGCTCCGGGCTGGGAAACCTGGGGCTGCTCGGACACGACCACGTTCAGATTGCCGTGGGAAACGGCAACCCGGGACAGGGTGACGTTGGAACCCAGAACCACGGTGCCGGTCTTTTCATCGACAACCACCTTGGCCCGGCTGTCGGGCTGTACTTCCAGATTTTCAAGAGAGGCCATGAGCGCGACGATGTTCCCCTGATACTGGGGAGGAATTCCGAGCCTTATGGAAGAGGCGTCCTGGGCGTGGGCGTACTGGCCGCCGATGGCCTTGTTCAGGCTGTCCGCGACCTGCTTGGCCGTGGAAAAATCCTCCACGCCCAGCTGGATGGTGATGTCCTTTTGCTCGTTGAAGCTGAAAGGCACGCTGCGCTCGACCACCGCGCCGCCGGGGATGCGGCCCACGGTGGTGATGTTCTTGGTCGCCGTGGCCGCGTCTCCTCCGGCCGAAAACCCGCCCACGGCCAGGGAACCCTGGCACAGGGCGTAAATACTGCCGTCGATGCCCTTGAGCGGGGTCATGAGCAGCACGCCGCCAAGCAGCGAGGACGCGTCCCCCACGGAGGAGACCGTCGCGTCGAGCCGGGACCCCGGTCTGGACGAGGCCGGCATCTTGACCGTGACCATGACCGCTGCGACGTTTTTGGGCTTGAGCGCTGCCCGGTCGACCTTGACCCCCATGTTTTCAAGCATGTTGGCCATGGACTGGATCGTGAACTGCGAGCTGCTCTTGTCTCCGGTTCCCGGCAGGCCGACCACCAGTCCGTAGCCGACGAGGTCGTTGGAACGCACCCCGCCGAAGCTGGCGATATCCTTGAGCCGCACGGCCCCGGCCGGCATGGCCAAGCCCACTGCCAGGCCAAGGGCAAGAAGCAGGAAGGCGAAGCGTCTGGTTTTAGAATGGCCACACATTGTCAAGTATCCTCGCAAGCCACCCGGGGCGTTGTTTGTCGGCCAGGACCCCCTCGCCGTAAAGTTCGATGCGCGCTTCGGCCAGGCTGGTGGACATGATGGTGTTGTCGGCGTCGATGTCCCGATCCCGGGCCACACCCTGCACCAACACGATCTGGGTCTCGCCGTTGACCCGCGTCTCGCGGGCCCCGACCACTTCCATGAGTCCGCCGCCGAGAACCCGGGTCACCCGGGCGGCCACGGTGGTGGTGAGGGAACTTTCGCGCTTGGTTTCGCCGTCGCCCTCGAATCCGCTGGTGGAACTGGCGCTGACCAGGGACTCCGGTCCCACGGTCGCATCGGGAATCAGCGGCAGCTGTTTTTGACCCAGATAGGCGCTCACGCCCAGATCCATGGAACTCGCCCTGTCGGCCGTGGTCGAGGCCTTGCTCTTGGACAGCGTAGTCTCCACCACCTTGATGAGCAGAATGTCGCCGACCCTTTTGGCCCTGGCGTCGGCAAAGAGCATGGTCGCCCCGTCCGGATCAAAGAGCGAGCCAGGGTTCTGGGCCTCTGAGACCCGCTCCTGAGGAGGAGGCGTGACCACGGCCGCAGGCATGGGCGGACGGCTTGTGGTCCGGCATCCGGTCATGGCCAGCACGGCCAACGTGAACATCAAAAATCGTTTCTGCATATTTCCTCCCGGCCTACGGCACACGCACCGTTTCGGCATCGACAACCTGCGCGGCCACCACTCTGCGGCTCTGCATGTTTCGGACCCGGATGGTGTTGCCGATGCCGCCGTCCTCGAGACTTTCGACCGGCACGGTCAATTTGAGTGTCTGCCCCGCATAGACCAGGGTCAAAATCTGTCCCTTGGCCACCACAGGAATGAATTCCACCGCGTCGGCGCTGATGACCTGTCCCTCGCCTACCGCAGCGGTCATGCGCAGGGGCAGATTGCCTCCATCCCAGGGTGCTCGCGCCATGTAAGCCAGATTCTTGCGCGCAAAACCCACCAGTCCCGGCTCCAGGATGTCACCCCTGTTCAGGACGCGGGCGGCGCAAGGGACGGTCTTCCAGACATCGGCGAAAACCGTACCCGTGAAGCTCTGCACCGGGCGCCCGTCTTCAGTCACGGCCTCAAGGCGCAGGCTGATCCGCCCCGGTGCGGGAGTGCCCACGGGAACGACACGAACCTGAACCGGCCCCTTTTCGGAGAGAAAGAGATAATCCGCCATGCGATGCTCGCGAATTTCCACTTCGCCCCCATGATGGGCCAGGGCGTTCGTCAAAATTTTGTCGATGGCCGGACGCAACGCCAGGGTGCTGAGCACCTGCCCTCCGCGCTGGACTTGAACCTGATCGGGAACATCCACAGGTGGCAGGGCCGTTCCGAAGCGCTGCACGATCAGTTCCCGCAATCTGGATCCGTTCAGGTTGGCCCTGGCGCCATCGAACTTTGGCGAGGCCAAAAGGGGCACCGTGCCGATGGCGGCCAGCAGGGTCTTGGCGTCCTCGCCCTCGGCCTGGGCCAGGTCGTTCAGGGTGATGGCCGGTCCGTCCACGCACACGGCCCCGGCCACGATCAGCCGGCCCTGGGCCACGGCCAGGCAGGGGCAGAGCAGAAGAACGAACAGAGCCACAAATAAACGCATGAGCTACCTCTTCAGCTGATTGGCGGTCTGCAGCATCGTGTCGGCCGTGGTGATGGACTTGGAGTTGGCCTCGTAGGCGCGCTGGCCCACGATCATGTTGACCATCTCCTCCACGATCTCCACGTTCGACATCTCCAGAAATCCCTGAGCCAGGGTGCCGGCATTGTTCTCGCCGGGCACGCTTTCCACCGCCTCGCCGGAGCCGTCGGTCTGCACATAGAGGTTGCGCCCCATGGCCTTGAGACCGGCGGGGTTGACGAAGGTGTAGACCGGAATGTCCGTGCCAGCGATCTCCTCTCCGGCCTTGTCCACGCAGGTCAGGCGGCCGTCCTCGGTCACGACGATGTTCTGCGTCTCTGGCGGGACGATGAATTCAGGCTGCAGGGGATGCCCGTTGTCGGTCACGATGCGTCCGTCGCTGTCGAGCTTGAAGGCCCCGCTTCTGGTGTAGGACTCCTCACCGCTGCGATCGACGCGGAAAAAACCGTCGCCCTCGATGACGAGGTCGAGCTGGTTGCCCGTATTCTGGAAATCGCCCTGTGAAAATATCTTGTGCACGGACACGGGCCGCACGCCCATGCCGACCTGCATGCCCACGGGCAAGCGATCGCCTTCCTGGTTGGAAGAGCCCGCGATCTTCATGTTCTGGTACATGAGATCCTCGAACTCGGCCCTGTTCTTCTTGAACCCGGTGGTGTTCACGTTGGCCAGGTTGTTGGCCGTGACATCGAGATTGAGCTGCTGGGCGATCATGCCCGAGGCGCTGGTCCATAAAGCGCGAATCATATCTTCTTCTCCTTGCGGGATCACCCGCGCCCATCCTGCGTCCCGCGATCAGGTCGCGGGCGGCAAGCCTAGGGATATTATCTGGGCGCACCGACCTCTGCGATGGCCTTCTTGTCTTGCTCGAACGAACCGCTGATCATCTTCTGGTAGGCCTCGAAAGCGCGCATGGCTTCGATCATGTTGACCATCTCCGAGACCACGTTCACGTTGGCCGCCTCCAGAAAGCCCTGCTCCACGGTGGAATCCTCGGCCGGAATGGCCTGTGCGTCCGCCCCCGGGCGAATGCGCAGCAGGGAATTGCCCACCTTTTCCAAAGCGCGAGGGTCCTCGACACGGACCAGGTCGATGGTGTCGACAATCTCGCCGTCAACGGAAAAACCGCCATCGGCGTCAATAAGCACGGCACCCCCTTCCGCTATCTGCAGGGGACCGCCTTGGCCCAGGAGCTGATTGCCATGGGCGTCCACGACAAAACCCTCGGCCGAGCGATGGTACACGCCCTGACGGGTCAGAAATTCCCCTTCGGGCGTCTGGACCCGGAAAAAACCGTCCCCCGCGATGGCCAGGTCAAGCGGGTTGCCCGTGCTCTTCATGGGTCCCTGGGACATGTCGATGACCGCCTCGGAGATCCGGGGCTGCGCCAAAAGATTGGGCTGCGGCCAGGGTACCTTCTCGTTCAGGGTCGTGTTAGGGTCGACCATGTCATGGGCATAGCGGCGAAACGTATCCCGAAAGGCCAGTTTTTCGCTCTTGAAACCCGTGGTGTTCACGTTAGCCAAATTATTGGCGATGCTATCCAGTCGATGTTGCTGTGTAAGAGCCCCGAATACGGCGCTATAACTGCTGTCTTGCATGGGGGGTCCTCCTTGGTAACGCTCATTGAGCAAATACCAGGCCACTTGAAATGCATGACCGCCTGGTCCACAAGGGCCTTGGGAAAAAAACACTTGACTGCCATCCCCCCCCTCATGCAAGGGAAACGGTTGCAGAGCGGGTGTAGCTCAATGGCAGAGTACAAGCTTCCCAAGCTTGGAGTCGCGAGTTCGACCCTCGTCACCCGCTCCACTCCTGTATGTGGTCATACTGATTTTCGGTAGCTGATGGGGGTGGGCCTTTTCGTGGTCCACCTTTTTTTTTCCGATAGGCTTATACGATGGACAAAAACGAAATACACGCGCGGCTCATGGAAATGGTGACTCCCCTGTGTCAGGCCCGGGACCTCGAAGTCTGGGGTATCGACCTGCTTTTCGCGGCCGGGGGACGGCACAGGATCGTACGAGTCTATCTGGACTCCGAACACGGGGTCGGCATCGACGAGTGCTCGGAGGTCAGCAAACATCTGAGTCTGGCCTTGGACGTGGAGGACATCATTCCCGGAGCATTCACCCTGGAAGTGTCCTCGCCCGGTCTTGAGCGGCCTTTTTTTTCCTTGGAGCAGATGCAGGCCTATGTGGGACAGACGATGCGCATCCGCCTGGAAAACCCGCTTGAGGGCAGAAAAAATTTCAAGGGGCGCCTGCTCGGTATGGAACCGCCCATGTTTACGCTGACCGACGACAGCAATACATTTGAATTGAACTGGGACGATGTGGGCAAGGCCAACCTCGTCTACGAGCCCTTTGATCAGGGCAAGAAACGATAAATTTCGGAATACGGCGGGTTGTTTCCGCACGGAGAACGGAGGACGTTCATGAATTTGGAACTCAAAAAAGCCATTGACCAGATCAGCAAGGACAAGGGCATCGACCGTGAAATGCTGATCGACACACTGGAAGAAGCCATTCGGGCCTCCGTGACCAAAAAATACGGCGACAAGATGGATATCGAGGTCACCTTCAACGAAGAGACCGGCGAGATTGAAGTCTACCAGTTCAAAATCGTGGTCGAAGAGGTCGAGGATACCGACACGGAGATCCTCATGGTCGAAGCCATCAAGCACGACCCCAACGTCGAGCTTGACGACGCCATCGGATTTCGCCTGCAGGTCGAGGATCTTGGCCGCATCGCCGCCCAGAGCGCCAAGCAGGTCATCATCCAGCGCATGCGCGACGCCGAACAGGAAATCATCTACGAGGAATACAAGAACCGCAAGGGCGAAATCGTCAGCGGCATCATCCAGCGCCGTGACCGTTCCGGCTGGATCATCAACCTCGGCCGCACCGAGGCCCTCCTGCCCAAGGACAAGCAGATTCCGCGTGAACGCTTCCGTCAGGGCGACCGGGTCGAGGGACTCATCATCGACGTACGCAAGGAAGGACGCGGGCCGCAGATCATCATCACCCGCTCCGACCCCGAGTACATGACCGCCCTTTTCCGCCGTGAAGTGCCCGAAGTGGCCGACGGCACCGTAAACATCATGGGCGTGGCCCGTGACCCGGGCCTGCGCGCCAAGGTCACCGTCCTGTCCCAGGACTCCAATGTTGATCCGGTCGGCGCCTGCGTCGGCATCCGCGGCTCGCGCATCCACAGCATCGTGCAGGAACTGCGCGGCGAGCGCATCGACATCGTGCTCTGGAGCCCGGACATCGCCACCTACGCGGCCAACGCCCTGTCTCCGGCGCGCATCTCCAAGATCGCCATCGACGACGAGGAAAAATCCCTGGAAGTCGTGGTACCCGAGGATCAGCTGACCCCGGCCATCGGCAAGAAGGGCCAGAACGTCAAGCTCGCGGCCAAGCTTCTGGGTTGGAAGATCGACATTTTCACCAACAGCCGCTTCAATAAGGTGCACAAGAACCGCCACCTGCTGGAACAGCTGGCCAGCGCTGCCCAGGTCTCCGTCGCGGACTTCACCGAAGCCGGCTTCGATTCCCTTGAAGCCATGGCCGCCTGCACCAACGAGCAGTTGCTCGACATCCAGGGTATCAGTGAAGAAAACATCGGCGCCCTGCGCGGAGCATTGAACCTCCTCATCAGCCAGAACCGGGAAGAAACCCCGGAAGAATCCGAGGAATCGGAAATAAAAGGCGCGGTCGAAGGGGAAGATGCTGATTACGCGGACGGAGACGAAGCATAGATGATCCCAGCGGACGACAAGACCGCCTGCGCGCAAGGACCGATACGCATGTGCGTGATTTGCAGGCAGCGCTTTTCCAAAGAAGAACTATATAGATTTACCTGCCCTGTTCACGGAGAGCTCACTCTGACCGCTGACAGCACCGGAAAAACACCGGGACGGGGTTTTTATCTTTGCCGCGATGCGGCGTGCCGGAACAAATTCGAGCGATTCAAGGGCTGGCAGAAGAAATGTAAGGGGGTTGGGCATGTCCACTAGATTGCGGGTGAGAGACCTTGCCACGGAGCTTGATATCTCCAGCAAGGATTTGATGACGTTATTGCGGGAACTCAAAATCCCGGCCAAGAGCCATATGAGCAGCCTGACCGACGAAGAAGTCGGACAGGTCCGCAATCACCACCAGAACCGGGCCACCGCGCCCCAGGTCGTGGACACGCGCGCCACCTCGGGCGTCATCGTGCGCAAGCGGCACAAGGTCACTGCCGCCGAGGCCGAAACCCGGGAAACGGACGGCGAAGCACAGCCCAAGGACGAAACTCCCGCCGAGACCTCGGCAGAAGCGCCAGCCAAGACCGTGACGGAAACGGCCGAGGCGACCGAAAAGCCAGCGGCGCGCAAGCCTTCGAGGGCGGTCATCGTCACTCCGGCGCGCATCATCGAGGAAGTCCCCAGCGCCAAGGCCGCTCCCGAGGAATCCGCTAAGGAAGAGACGCCTGTGGCCGAGGCTCCGATCGTCGAAGCTCCGGCTTCCGTCGAAGAGGTCCCTGCCGAGCCGGTGGCCGCCGAATCGGCCGAGGCTGGTGACGCAACCGCCGAAAAGACCGCCCAGGCTTCTGCCGAGACTCCCGGTGAAACCGGAGACGAGACAACTGCGGAAACCGAAGGCGAGTCCGAAGAAGCCAAGCGCGCCCGCAAGAAGACCAAGAAAGCCAAGCCCGCTCCTCCGTCCGTTCAGGTCAAGATCATCTCCCGGCCCACCATCGTTGAATTTCCCGATACCCGAGTGGACGGCCAGCCGGTTCGTCCCATGGGACCGGCAGCGCGCCCCATGGGTCCGGCAGGCTATACTCCGCGTCCTTCCGGACCGGGAGGACGTCCCTCCGGCCCAGGTGGTCCCGGCGGTCAGCGCCCGAGTGCACCACGCCCCTCCGGTCCGGCCAACGTCGGCGCTCCGCCCCGTCCCGCCCCTGAGACCGAGGGCGCCAAGGACAGCCGCGGCAAGAAAAAGAAGGGTCGCCGCACGGTGGAGGCAGCCGATCTGTACCGCAAGGAAGAATTCTCCATGGGCAAGGGCAAGAAGGCCCAGCGCGCCGAGGCACGCAGAGCCGGTGGAGCCAGGGCCCAGGCGCAGAACACGCAGCCGCTCAAGGCGTCCAAGCGCAAGATTCGCATTGACGACACCATCAGGCTGACAGACTTGGCCCATCAGATGGGCATCAAAGCCCAGGACCTGATCAAAAAACTGTTTTCCCTGGGTGTGATGGCCACCATCAACCAGTCCCTGGATTTCGACACGGCCCTGCTCCTGGCCGCCGAATTCAAATATGAAGTGGAAAGGGCCGGATTCTCCGAAGACGATTTCCTGCTGCCCAAGGAGGCCGACAAGGCAGAGGATCTGAAGCCTCGTCCTCCTGTCGTGACCATCATGGGCCACGTCGACCACGGCAAGACCTCGCTCCTGGACGCCATCCGCTCGACGAGCGTGGCATCGGGCGAAGCCGGCGGCATCACCCAGCACATCGGCGCCTACCACGTGGCCACGTCACGCGGCGAGATCGTCTTCCTGGACACCCCCGGCCATGAGGCCTTCACCACCATGCGCGCCCGTGGCGCCAAGGTCACGGACATTGTCGTCCTGGTCGTGGCCGCCGATGACGGCGTCATGGAGCAGACCAAGGAAGCCGTCAGCCACTCCAAGGCGGCGGGCGTGCCCATCGTCGTGGCTGTGAACAAGATGGACAAGGAAGGGGCCGACCCCGACCGCGTCAAGCGTGAACTGTCCGATCTTGGGCTCATGCCCGAGGATTGGGGCGGTGACACCATCTTCGCCCATGTTTCCGCCAAGAAGCGCGAAGGCCTGGACGAATTGCTCGAACTTATCCTGCTGCAGGCCGAAGTGCTCGACCTCAAGGCCAACCCGGACAAGCCCGGCCGAGGCCACGTGGTCGAGGCCAAACTGGACAAGGGTCGTGGCCCCGTGGGCACAGTTCTCATCCAGGAAGGCCAGATCACCCAGGGCGACGCCTTCGTGTGCGGCCTGATCAGCGGCAAGGTCCGCGCCATGTTCGATGACCAGGGCCGGCAGATCAAGACCGCCGGACCGGCCATCCCGACGGAGATCCAGGGCTTTGAAGGTATCCCCGAGGCAGGCGACGAGTTCGTCATCGTCAAGGACGAGAAGGTTGCCCGCAAGATCGCCGAAGAACGCCGCGTCAAGCATCGCGACAAGGAACTGGCCAAGGAATCCAAGGTCACCCTCGAAAGCTTCCTGGCCACCAAGGCCGGCGAAGAGGCCCAGAACCTGAACCTGCTCTTGAAAGCCGACGTGCAGGGTTCCCTTGAAGCCATCTCCGAGGCCTTGCGCAAGCTGTCCACGGACGAGATCAAGATCGCCCTCATCCATGGCGGCGCTGGGGCCATCACCGAATCCGACATTCTGCTGGCATCGGCCTCCAACGCCATCATCATCGGGTTCAACATCCGCCCCACGGCCAAGATCAAGGAAGTGGCAGAGCAGGAAAAGGTCGATATCCGCTTCTACGACATCATCTACAAGCTCGTGGATGACATCAAGGCGGCCATGTCCGGCATGCTCTCTCCCGACATCAAGGAAGTGTACCTCGGCCAGGCCGATGTGCAGCAGGTGTTCAGCGTGCCCAAGATCGGCAACATCGCGGGCTGCATGGTCAGTGACGGCAAGCTCAAGCGCAACGCCAACGTCCGTCTGCTGCGCGACGGCGTGGTCATCTACACCGGCAAGCTCAGCTCCCTGAAACGATTCAAGGATGACGCCAAGGAAGTGACCAAGGGCTACGATTGTGGCGCTGGCCTTGAAAACTTCAATGATATCAAGATTGGAGATATCATCGAAGCCTTTGAACTGGTCGAGGAAGCCCGGACCATCTAGGGCCGGGCGGCCGTGAGGACCGACTGCGGTCCTCACGGAACTGAAACCGAGGCATGGATCCCCGCCTGCGCGGGGATGACGCAAAGGCCGTGCGCGTCACATTCATGTCATTCCCGCCCAGGCGGGAATCCATGCCTTTCATTTTTTTTGCTTGTTGGACTCACGAACGGTACGCGGCCATGATCATCGGCACCCTGCGCCTCGAATTCCGCCTGCACGGCGTTTTTTCCTTGAAGGAAAAGCGAAAAAGCGCCAACAGCCTGAAGCAGAAGCTGCGCAACACCTTCAATGTTGCCGTGGCCGAAACCGAATCCCAGGACTCCCATCAGATCCTGGTTCTCGGGGTGGTCACGGTCTCCAACGACACTGCGCACGTGCACAGCCGACTGTCCAAAGTCCTGGCCATGGTGGAAGCTTCCACCGCCGACGAGCTTGTCCATGCCGACATGGACGTATTTGGAGCCTGATTTTTTATGCAAAGAAGCAATTCGAGACGCGCCATCCAGATGGGCGATCAGATCATGCAGGTCCTGGCCTCGCTCCTGATTCAGGAAGTCGAGGACCCGACACTTGCCCTTGTGACCATCACCGGAGTGCGCCTGAACCGGGATTTCAGCATTGCCGAGGTCCTCTACACCCACCTGCGCGGACGCGCGGCAGAGCCCGAGATCACCAAGGCGCTCTACCATGCCAAGGGTTTTTTGCGTTCGCGGCTGAGCAAAGAGCTCAATCTGCGCGGCATCCCGGACCTGCGCTTCAAGTGGGACACCTTTCTCGAAGACATGGTGTACGATGCCCCTCCTGAAACAGATAGCTGAACAACTACGGGACGCGGACAATTTTCTTGTCCTCGCGCACATTTCCCCGGACGGCGACGCCCTGGGCTCCATGCTGGCCATGGGAGAACTTCTCGACGCCCTGGGCAAGAAGGTCGTCCTCTTCAACGAGTCCGGCATCCCCCTTCGCTTTGAATGGCTCGCTCCCAAACGCGAGATCCTGACCCGTTTGCCCGAGGAAGAGCCGGACAACCTCATAGTTCTGGATTGCGGCAGCGCCGAGCGGGCCGGAGAACTCATCGCGCCTTGGCTCAAGACCAAAAACGTGTTCAACATCGACCATCACTTGGGCAACCCCATGTTCGGCACCGTGAATTGGGTCGAACAGCGCGCGTCATCGGTGGGCGAGATGGTCGGAATGCTGGCCCGAAAGCTGGGAGTCCCGCTGGTGGGCCTTTTGGGCGAGTATGTCTATCTGGCGCTCATTTCCGATACCGGGGACTTCTGTTTCAACAACACCCGCCCCGAAACCCTGGAAATGGCCGCCGAAATCCTGCGCCTGGGCCTTTTGCCCGGACCGTTCCACGAACAGAAGCAATCCACCGGAAAGCTCAGCCAGCTTCAGATGCGCGGCACCGTCCTGCAACAGGCCCGCCTGTACGCGGACGGACAGATCAGCCTCATCTGCTTCACTCGTGAACTCTTCGAACAGACGGGGACAGGCCCCGAGGATACCGAAGGGCTGGTCAACACCGTCCTCTACGTGAACGGGGTGCAGGTGGCCATCAGCCTGCGCGAGGAAGAACAGGGCATCAAATTTTCGCTGCGCTCCAAAAGCAGCACCAACGTGCAGGCCGTGGCCTTCCGCTTTGGCGGAGGCGGTCATCGCAACGCCGCCGGCGGGACCCTGCTCATGGACATGGAGCAGGCCAAGACGACCATGATCCAGGCCGTGACCGAGGAACTGGCAAACTCATGAGCGCGCCGTCACTGAAACAACTTGACGGAGTGCTGGTTTTGCATAAACCGGGAGGTCCCACTTCGGCGGATTGCCTGAATCAGATCAAGCGCCACCTGGGGCAGAAAAAAATCGGCCACGCCGGCACCCTCGATCCCATGGCCACGGGCGTACTGCTGGTACTGCTCGGGCAGGGTACCAAGCTGGCCAACTATCTGGTGGATGGCCGCAAGACCTACCGGGGCCGCCTGATCCTGGGGCAAACCACGGACAGCTACGATACGCAAGGCAAGGTTCTCGCCGAAGCGCCATGGGAGCACCTGGACCCGGAGGCAGTGCGAGCCGAGGTGCTCGGCTGGAAGGGAACCATCAGCCAGGAAGTGCCCCCGGTATCGGCGGCCAAGCACCAGGGCAAACCCCTGTATGCCTTGCACAGGGCCGGCCAGGAAGTTCCGGTCAAGGTCAAGGATGTAACAATTTTCGATTCGCAGCTGCTCTCCATGGAGCTGCCGAGTCTTGATTTTCGAGTCACCTGTTCCGCAGGAACCTACATCCGCTCCCTGGCCCACAGCCTGGGGATGCGACTTGGGTGCGGAGCGGTGCTCAGCGAACTGGAGCGGGAGGCAAGCCACCCGTTCACCCTCGCCCAGGCTCATGATCTGGAAAAAGTGCTGGAAAGCAAGGATCAGCTCCACGAGCTGGTCCTGCCCATGACCCAGGCCCTGCCCCACTGGCCCAAGCTCGTGCTCAGTCACGAACAGGCCGCGCTGGTGCAGAATGGGGCATGGCTGCCGACGAGCCTTTTTCCCGATTATCCGGCCCAGGAAGGGGACCGGGCTCTCATGCTCTCCGCCGAAAGGGCCCCCCTGGCCCTGATGGAAGCGGGCATGCGCGCGGGAGTCCTGTCATGGGCCATCCTGCGTGGGCTTTGGCAAGCCTGAAGGCTCTGGTTCGCAAAGTGGATATGGTCAGGTGGAAGAAACATGATAACCGGAGGATATGGCTGTGGTCTTAACCCCTGAACGCAAGGCTGAAGTTGTAAAGGAATATGGCAAAACCGAAACCGATACCGGGTCTCCTGAAGTACAGGTAGCCCTGTTGACCGAACGGATTACGTACCTCACTGACCACTTCAAAGGTCACAAGAAGGACTTCCATTCCCGCACAGGTCTGCTGAAGCTCGTCGGCAAACGCAGACAGCTTCTGAATTACCTGAAGAACAAAGACATTCAGCGTTACCGCGATCTGATCGCGAAACTCGGTCTGCGCAAGTAGACAGCTTCAAGGCGGGACCAACGGTCCCGCCTGCCCTTTTTTTTTGAACCGCGCTCCCGGCAGCATCACATGCCTGCGGTTTTGTGTTTAGTGCATGGCCCAACCCCGGTTGAACCATGCACTAAACACCAAACCCGCCGCCCGCTGCCCTCGACAGGGAGTGCCCAAACCATCACGAGGCAAATCATGGCAGCTTTTCAGACCACAAGACGCACCATTCCCATGGGCGACAGTGAAATCATCATCGAACACGGCAAGCTCGCGCTCCAGGCCAGCGGCGCCGTGACCGTGCAGTGGGGCGACACCGTCGTTCTGGTCACGGCCACCCACCAGGCCCTGGACCGGGTCGTGGATTTTCTTCCCCTGACCTGCAACTATCAGGAAATGCTCTATTCCGCAGGCCGCGTTCCCGGCAACTACTTCCGCCGCGAAGTGGGCCGCCCCAGCGAACACGAGACCCTGACCTCCCGGCTCATGGACCGTCCCATCCGTCCGCTCTTCCCCAAGGGCTGCACCAACGAGATCCAGGTCATCGCCACGGTCATCTCCTCGGACAAGGAGCGCTCCGCCGACATCCTGGCCATGCTCGGCGCTTCCACGGCCCTGCACATCTCCGAGATCCCCTTTGCCGGACCCATCGCGGCCATCCGCGTGGGCTACCGCGACGGGCAGTTCCTCTTGAACCCCACGGCATCCGAGCTCGCCACAAGCCAGTTGAACATGATCCTGGCCGGTTCGCGCGACGCGGTGGTCATGGTCGAAGGCGGGGCCCAGTTCCTGTCCGAAGACATCATGACCGAAGCCGTGGCCTGGGGCCACGCCCAGCTTGGTCCCCTGCTTGATGTTCAGGAAGAGCTGCGCAAGGAACTTGGCAGAGAGAAGTTCACGGTCACTCCCCCGGCCGAGGACGCAGAACTGATCGCCGTCGTGGCCGAACTCGCCACCGCGCCCCTGACCGAGGCCCTGGCAGTGCCCGGCAAGATGGACCGCCGCGATGCCAAGAAGAAGGTCAAGCAGAATCTGATGGAAGCCCTGGTAGCCAAATTTGCCGAAACACCCGAACGCGTCAGGGGTGTCGGCGAGATCATGGAAAAGCTGGAAAAGAAGATCGTTCGCCAGCGCATCATGAAGGACAAGATCCGCATCGACGGCCGCGACCTGACCACGGTCCGCCCCCTGATCATGGAAGTGGGTTTCCTGCCCCGCACCCACGGATCGGCCATCTTCACGCGCGGCGAAACCAAGGCCCTGTGCACATGCACCCTTGGCAGCACCCGCGACGAGCAGCGCATCGAGACCCTGGCCGGCGACACGTCCAGACGTTTCCTCATGCACTACAATTTCCCGCCCTACAGCGTGGGTGAAGCGCGCATGCTGCGTGCTCCCGGACGCCGCGAAATCGGCCACGGCGCCCTGTCCGAACGGGCCCTGAATCCCGTCCTGCCTGCGCCGGACGCCTTCCCGTTCACCATCCGCGTCGTCTCCGACATCATGGAATCGAACGGGTCGTCCTCCATGGCATCCGTCTGCGGCGGCACCCTGGCACTCATGGACGCGGGCGTGCCCATCAAGACTCCCATCGCTGGCATCGCCATGGGGCTCATCAAGGAAGGCGACGAGTATCTGGTCCTGACCGACATTCTCGGTGACGAAGACCATCTCGGCGACATGGACTTCAAGGTCGCGGGCTCCCGTGACGGCGTGACCTCCATCCAGATGGACATCAAGATCGCGGGCATCCCGGCCGAAGTCATGCAGAAAGCCCTGCATCAGGCCAAGGACGCACGCGTGAACATCCTCGACCAGATGGAAGCGCTCATCGCCGCGCCCAGAGGCGAGCTGTCCAAATTTGCACCGCAGATGGACATCGTACACATCTCCCAGGACAAGATCCGCGAAGTCATCGGACCCGGCGGCAAGAACATCAAGGCCATCTGCGAAGCCACGAGCGCCGACATCGATATCGACGATTCGGGCAAGATCTCCATCTTCGCTCCGGATTCGACTTCCCTGGCCAAAGCCCGGGAAATGGTCCTCTACTACGACCAGAAGGCCGAGCTGAACAAGGACTACGACGGAATCGTCAAGAAGATCATGGACTTTGGCGCCTTCATCGAAATCCTGCCCGGACTTGAGGGCCTGTGTCACATCTCCCAGCTTGCCCGCGACCGGGTCAACGTAGTGACGGATGTGGTTCAGGAAGGCGACGCCATCCGCGTCCGGGTCATCGACATCGAACCTTCCGGACGCATCAAGCTCAGCCGCAAGGCCATCATTCTGGAAGAACTGGGTGAAGAACCCGAACCGGTTCAGCCCCGCTCCGACCGCCCGCGCAACGACCGTCCGCGAGGCGGCGACCGAGGCGGAGACCGCGGTGGACCACGTCGTCGTTAATTAAAATCAAAAAAACCCGGAATTTCCGGGTTTTTTTTTGGCTCTCATTTTGCCGGTCATCCATCGGTTATTGAATCGTCGTCTGGTGTACCCCGGAATTTCCCGCCCAACTCGGAGCGATTCATCCCTCCGATACCAGCGAGAAAGTTCCTACAAGTCCCAAGGTCCGCTGGCGACATGACCTTGAGACGCGTCGGCTGTCTGACCGAGCCAAGCATCGTTTGTTGAATCGTTGCCGAGTGTACCGACTGGATTTTTTGTCCTGCACGCAACGATTCAACTCTACGAGGCCAGCGAGGGAGTTCCGGCGGGGCTCAAGGCCATGTCGCCAGCGGGCCGCGTATCACAAAATCAGCCGTGTTTTTTTAGATTTTTATATTTTGCCCTGTACCCAACGGTTCATCCCTCCGAGACCAGCGAGAAAGTTCCTACAAGTCTCAAGGTCCGCTGGCGACATGGTCTTGAGACGCGTCGGCTGTCTGACCGAGCCAGGCATCGTTTGTTGAATCGTTGCCGAGTGTACCGACTGAATTTTTTGTCCTGCACGCAACGATTCAACTCTACGAGGCCAGCGAGGGAGTTCCGGCGGGGCTCAAGGCCATGTCGCCAGCGGACCGCGTATCGCCAAGAGGTGTCTTATTTTGATATTTCTCTTCCTGAGCCCTTTACCGCTCCCGGTCCAACTTGACGAACCGCCCCCCCCTCAACTCATCCAATAATACACGGCTCCGCAGAAAATCAGGCTGGTCACGCGAAATCCCTGACTGCAAATGATGAGTTCCAAGGCCAGCTTCGGCTTGAAGATCCCTGCGTAGTAGGGAAACTGATGCCGGAAGGCCCGCATGGGTGAAGACAGGACGTTCCCGACAATGAGCGCGATGACCACGTCGCGCACGGACATGGACCCGGCGTCGAGCAGGGCGCCGGCGGCGGCCATGCCGGCCGAGAACTCGGCAGCCAACTGAAAGACAATGATGCCCATGGCCTTGGGGTGCAGCCAGGACATGGAGCTCATGTGCTCGGCCAAAAAATGCTCAACTACCGAAAACATGCCAAGCTTGTTCATGAAATGAACCCCGACATAAATGGGCGCGGTGATCATCACGATCTTTTTGATGCGTCGTCTGAAACGATTCCAGGTCTTCTGCAAGACCTGCCGCGCCACGAGCTTTTCCTGGGCGGGCATGTCCATGGCATGGCAGCGGTCAAGGCCGGTCAGCAGCATCCGCCCCACGAAAAGAATCAGAACCGTGCGCAGCAACGCCGCCCCCACGGTGATGCCCAGATAGACCACCGCTGCGGATTTGAGGATGGGCACGGTGATGAAGATCATGCTCGGCAGGTGCAAGAAATAGGTCGGCAAGCTGTTGAAGAGATTGGTAAGTATGAGTTCGCGACGGGACAGCCGGCCCTGGTCGTACGCTTCGGCCAGCATGGTGTTGGCCGTGACGCCGGAAACAAAGGCCACGGAAAAGCTGGCGGCGGAAATTTCGCACATACGCCCGATGCGGGTCAGGGGGTTGGCCAGACGCGCCATGAAACGGGTCCAGTGCATGGCCTCGATCAGGTTACCGACAAAAAGTCCCACGGACACAAGGCCGATCAGTTTGCACAGGGGCCACAGAATCTGTGCCCACAATTCAGCTGCGCTCATGCCTTGCGCCTCAGACTTTTAAACAAGTTTCGCCTCGCAGATCGGGACCACGCGAAAGCCGCGACTGCGCCGACTCCTGCGCCCACGGCGTTGGCCAAAGCGTCCCACGGATCAAGAAACCGCCCCGTGGGCAGGACACCCTGTCCGAATTCAAGCAGCAATCCAAGCCCGCCGGCAAGACAGAACTCCGACAGCCAGGACCGCCTCCAGGACGAAGGCCAAAAAAACGCCATCAGGGCATAAGCCAGGAAATGAACAACCTTGTCGCTTTGTTCCGGTGCACCGGAAATGGCCACCGGAACCAGGGAACCCACGATGAGGGCGAGCACGTAGGCCGCCCAGAAAAATTTGTGCAGGGAGATGACCGTATTTTCACGCATGGCCTCACCTATGCCAAAGGTCTGGACAGGGCAAGGGTTCGGCCTTCTTGTTATTTTGACGCCAAAGAACTATTGCGACGGCATGACAAATACGCCCACCATCTGGATAAACGCCGGTGAAACTTCCGGTGACCTGCATGGCCAGCTTCTGGTCCAGGCCCTGCGCGACCAGTGCCCGGACGCCAAATTCCTGGGCATGGCCGGACCGGCCATGCGTGAAGAAGGAGTTGAAGCCAGACTGCGCACAGAGGCCCTGTCGGTCATGGGTTTCACCGAGGTCCTGGCACAGTTGCCCAAAATCATGGGCCTCTTGCGGACCCTTGAAAGTCAGCTGACAACGTCCCGTCCAGACGTGGTGGTGGTCATCGACGCCCCGGATTTTCACTTCCGTGTGGCCCGAATCGCCCAGCGCCTGGGCATTCCCGTCGTCTATTACATCAGCCCCAAGCTCTGGGCCTGGCGGGAGGGGCGGGTTGCGTTCCTGCGCCGCCATATCGACCGCCTGGTCTCCATTCTCCCGTTTGAAGTCGAATTCTACGCCCGTCACGGCATGTCCATCGACTATGTCGGCCACCCCCTGCTCGACTCCATCAGAACGCCCCGGATCATGAATGTCCGTCGCCACGACAACCGCATCGGCATCCTTCCCGGCAGCCGCAAGCGAGAAATCACGTCCCTGCTGCCCATTTTCTCCCGCGCCGCCGCCCTGCTGGCCGCCCGCTATCCGGATCTGGAATTCGTGCTGCCCGTGGCTCCTGGCATGGACCGGGAACTGATCACCAGCTGCTGGATCTCGAAAACTCCGGTCACCCTGATCGAAAGCTCCACCCGTTACGAACTCATGCGCTCCTGCCGGGCCATCATGGCCGCGTCGGGCACCGCGACGCTGGAAACGGCCCTGCTTGAAGTGCCCACCGCCGTGGCCTACAGATTTTCCCCCCTTACCTATCTTTTGGGGCGCATGCTGGTGAAGGTGCCTTTCATCTCCCTGCCGAATCTCATCCTGGGCGAACCCGTCTTCCCGGAATTCCTACAAAACGATGCCAACCCTTCGGCCCTGGCCGCCGCCGTAGCGCAATGGATCGAAGACACGCCGTCCCGGGCCCGCGTCCTCGATCGGCTCGGCACCCTGCCGTCCCTGCTCGGCAACGGAGGAGCCGCTGAGCGCGCGGCAAAAATCGTCCTGGACACCATGCATAGGCCCTGAAAAGCCCGCCGTCACCCGGATGATGATCTTGTCGCAAACCTTGAGAAGCAAAGATCAGGCTTGACAATCGATTCTCCATTGTTCATCTACGCGGATAGGAACAAAACATGAAAAACATCACTGCCTCCATTTCCATTATTATTCTCATTTCCGTGATTCCAGGATCACGGTCGGGGGAGTGACGCGTCTGCACAAGCGGATATCCACAAAAGAGCAAAGCCCCCGACCGCAAGGTCCGGGGGCTTTTTTTCATGCGAAAAATGACAAACTCAGGCCCGTCGGGCATGCAACCATGAACACCAGGCCACACGGCCGGCGGACACCGCCAGGAATTCAATGAACACCATTCAAATCTACGACACCACCCTGCGTGACGGCACCCAGTCCGAGGAGCTCAATCTTTCGACAGAGGACAAGCTGCGCATCGCCACCAAGCTCGACCAGCTCGGGGTGGCCTACATCGAAGGCGGATGGCCCGGCTCCAATCCCAAGGACAAACGCTTTTTCGCGGAGATGCAGCAGTACCAGCTCAGCACGGCCAGGCTGGCGGCTTTCGGCTCAACCCATGCAGCCAAGGTCTCGGCGGACAACGACGCCAATCTGCTCGCGCTCATCGATTCCGGCGCTTCGGTAATGACCATCTTCGGCAAGACCTGGGACATCCACGTCACTGATGCCCTGAAAATCACCCTGGAGCGCAATCTCGAGCTCATCCGCGACTCCCTGGCCTTCCTGCGTCCCCACGCCAAAGAGCTCTTCTACGATGCCGAGCATTTCTTCGACGGCTACAAGAAGAACGCCGACTACGCCATCTCCTGCCTCGGCACGGCGCTGGATTCCGGAGCGGATCTCCTGGTGCTCTGCGACACCAACGGCGGCACCCTGCCGGAGGAGATCGCCGCCATCATGGACGCGGTGCGTACACGCCTGCCCGAAGCGCGCCTTGGCATCCACGCCCATAATGACTGCGAGCTGGCCGTGGCCAACTCACTGGCTGCCGTCCGTCACGGGGCCATCCAGGTCCAGGGCACCATGAACGGCTATGGGGAACGTTGCGGCAACGCCAACCTCTGTTCCATCATCGCCAACCTGGAACTCAAGATGGGATATTCCTGCCTGCCCGAGGGGCATCTGGAGCGTCTGACCGACACCTCGGCCTTTGTGGCCGAAGTGGCCAACCTGCGCTGCTTCAAGCGCCAGCCGTACACGGGGCAGTCGGCCTTCACGCACAAGGGCGGGGTGCATGTCGCCGCCGTGCGCCGCAACCCGCGCACCTACGAACACATCGAACCCGAACTGGTCGGCAACAAGCAACGCATCCTGCTCTCGGACCTGGCCGGGCAGTCCAACATCCTTTTCAAGGCCAAACAGTATGGATTCGAACTGGACAAGGGCGACCCGTTTGTCCTTGAACTGCTGACCGAACTCAAGAACCGCGAGGACCAGGGCTACGAATACTCGGCCGCCGAAGCATCCTACGAGCTTCTGGTCAACCGCGTGCTGGGACGGGCCCGCAACTATTTCAGACTGATCAGCTTTCGCATCATGGACTCGGTCTTCACCGAAGGAATGGACCCCTTCACCGAGGCCACGGTAATGCTGCGCGTCGGCGGCATGATCGAACACACGGCGGCCACGGGCAAGGGCCCGGTCAACGCCATGGACTGCGCCCTGCGCAAGGGTCTTGAGCGCTTCTACCCCAATCTTGGCGAAATGCGTCTCCTGGACTTCAAGGTGCGCGTCCTGACCGGATCGGTCCGCGAAGACGGGCACGGGGGGACAGCGGCCGTGGTGCGGGTGCTCATCGAATCGGGCGATCAAAAGAGCCGCTGGACCACGGTGGGCGTATCCTACAACATCATCGAGGCCAGCCGCCAGGCGCTGGAAGACTCAATCAATTACAAGCTCTTCAAGGACGACCAGAAAAAACTGACCCAGGCCATCCGGGAAATCTGACAACTGTTTGAAAGGCAAGGGTCGGGGCTTCTTCACCCGGAAGCGATGCCCTGCCGACTCGGAGGAACTGGATCCCCGCCTTCGCGGGAATGACATCGCGGCAGTGAGCGAGGCTTTGAATTGGTCCGATCGCCTGCACGTCTATCGAAGAACAACCCTGATCCGGGATTCACTGCGGTGTATGGCGGTTGGTCCGGGCAGGGGTCGCCAGCTGTCTGACAGAGCCAGGCATCGTTTGTTTCCCGGCCGCGTGACTGACAGTGCCCTGCCCGCTGCACAAAGTTCAAGGCCGGGAAGCATTACGAAGCCGGAGAGGGAGTTCCGGCAGACCTTGCCTGGCCAGTCCCGGAACGCGCCACCCGAAAAAAAAGCCCCGATTTCACGGGGCTTTTTCCTTTTGGCATGAGATCCGAAGTTTCAGATCCCAAGACTTTCCTTCATGTACTGGAAATCAATGATGGAGCTGACCAGCTGGGAGCCGTGCTGGATTTTGATCACGTCACGCAGTTTGTGCCGCGACAGGATGGCTTCCATCTTCTTGGCCACGGTGAAGGTGTCGTCGCGAACGACCACGATGGGCACTTCGAGGACCTCGGCCCGGGTCATGATGATATCGTTGGGATATAGATTGCCGGTCAGCACCAGGCATTGGCACTGCCCTTCCAGCGCGACCAGCTGAACATCGGAGCGGTCTCCGCCGACAATGATCGCGGACTTCTTGCTCTTGCGGAAATGGGTCATGAAATTTTCGACCTGCATGGTGCCGATCAGAAAATTCTCCACCACCCGCTCGGACTTGTCCTGGGCGGTAATGACCTTGCCGCCCAGACGGTCGGCCAAATCCGCGACCTTGATGGCACCCATGAGCGGATCGGACGGAATCTTGCCCAGGATCTTGATGCCCTTGCTCTCCATGAACGGATGCAGAAGCGAATCAAGCTCTTCCTTGAAGACCGGGGGAATGTCGTTCAGAAGCACGCCCAGAAGCTGCTCTCCGAGCAGTTCCTTCATGGCGATGAGATAGTCGTAATTGAGTTCTTTGACGTAGCGATCGATGATGATGGACTTGATGCCGAGGGACTTGACCACGCTGATCCCGTCCACACCGCAGTACTTGCCCGAATACATGCTGCCGGAACCGGCCACGATCATGACGTCCTTGTCCTTGCCAAGCTCTTCGTAGGCGGTCTTGATGCGCGGCATCAGATCTTCGCACTTGCCCGTGAAGGCCTTCATCTTGAAATCCTGATCCACGACCACGGGAGTGACCAGGGCGGGATTCTCGGAGAGACCCAGGATGTCCTGAACAAAAAACGCGTCGGCGTCGCCCAGCACCCCGTTCTTTTCCTGCGGCAAGGCACCCACCGGCTTCATGTACCCGACCCGGTAGCCCTCTTTTTGCAGCTTGAGCCCGATCCCCATGGCAATCATGTTTTTCCCGGAATAACCGGACGTCGCCCCTACATAAATTCCTACCATATTCCCTCCCGATCAGGACTGCGAAATTATTTTTTCGATCACGGCCCGACTATTCAGACTGAGGCAAAAGAGACATTCGCGCCCCGGCCACCCAGGCCCCCCTCGACGTGACCAGAACAGGATCGAATTCCAGGGTGTAAATTTCAGGAAAATCCAGAGTCATCTGCGACAATGTCAACAATACATCCTCAAGAGCCCGCAAGTCCAGCGCCTCACGTCCACGCTCCCGTTTGAGCAGGGAGAAGACCTTGAGCTCCCGCATCATTCCGGCGGCGTCATCCAGGGACAATGGCGCAAGACGCATCGAATACTCCCGGAAAATGTCCGCCTGGCTGCCCGACAGCCCGAAGCGGATCAGCGGACCGAACTTCGGATCGCGCTGGACCCGAATGCAAACTTCCGCCGGTTTGCCGAGAATCATTTCCTGGACCAGGCACCCTGAGACAAAGGCTTCGCTGCGCAAGCGCTGCACGCGCGAAGTCAATTTCATAAAACCCAGGCGAACCTCTTCGGAAGTCTGCAGATTGACCTCGACCCCGCCCACATCGCTTTTGTATTCGATATGCGGGGATGCAATCTTGAGCGCCACCGGGCAGGCCAGACGCTTGGCGATCTTGACCGCGCTCTTGCTGGTCCGGGCTAGCTCCGTGCGGGGGAAGCCAAGCTCATAAGCCATCAGCAGGGGCTGCACTTCAAAGCCGAACAATTCGGTCTTTCCGACATCAAGACAATCTTTCAGAAAACGCTCGGCTTTGGCCTTGTCCCGGCGGTAACAGACCTCGACCGGATAGGACTTGGTCTTCCATCCGGCATAGCGAAACATGGCTTCGAAGCTGGCCAGTGCCGCCTTGGGATTGGAATAGCAGGGCAGGCCGTGACGCTGCAGAAAACGTTTCTCTTCCACCACCCCTTCCTGGCCGATCAGGCAAACCGCAACAGTCTTGCCCTCCGCCCTGGGCAAGGCGGCCAGTTCGCGCACGATGGCCGGTAGATCCACGCCAAGCCCCGGAGCTATGACCAGCAGGGCCATCTGGATCTGCCGGTCGTGCAGCACCGTGTCCAAGGCCTGTGCATACTGAACGGGGGTGGCTTCCATGCCGATGTCCACAAGATTGGATGTCTGCGCATGGCGGGGAAGAACGTCGGCCAGACGGGCGGCCGTATCACGGCCGAGGCGCGGAAGGATGAGGCTGGTCCCGGCCATTCCGTCGGCGGCCAGAATCCCGGCTCCTCCGGAATTGGTGACGATGGCCAGATTCGGCCCCTTGGGCAGTGACTGGGTTCCGAACATGCGCGCCAGGTCGAAAAGCGTGGAGAGATTGTCCACCTGGATGATGCCCGCCTGCTTCAGTGCGGTCTGGTAGGCGCGCTCCGATCCGGTAAGGGCGCCCACATGGGAAGAAATTGCCTTTTGCCCGTGCTCGGTCATGCCCGCCTGCAGCATGATGACCGGCTTTTCATGGGTGATGGTCTGGCTGATGCGCGCAAATCGGCGGCCGTTGTTCATGCCTTCCAGATATCCGATGATGACGCTGGTCTGGGGGTCTTCGGCCAAAAATTGGAGCATGGACGCTTCATCGATAACCGCCCGGTTGCCAAGGCTTGCGAATTTGGAGAAACCGATCTCCTCGCTTGCGGCCCAATCCAGGATGGCATTGCACATGGATCCGGACGGCGAAAAAAAGGCGATATTACCCTGGCTGGGCAGACGGGAAATGAGCGATGCGTTCAGATGGTCTGCCCAGGAGGCCACGCCCAGACAGTTGGGCCCGAGCAGGGTCAGATTCCGGCGTTCGGCCAACTGGATGATGGATTCTTCGAGATAATAACCCTGCCCCCCGATCTCCCGGAATCCGGCGGAAATGATGATGACCGCCTTGATGCCCATGTCCGCGATCCATTCCAGCGCTTCAGGCACAAATTCCGGAGCAAGGCAGACCACGGCGAGGTCGATTCCTTTCAGATCGTCAAGGGTGCGCGGATCCTGTCCGGAGGTCCAATTGACGGGAACAATCCTCCCCTGATACCCCCAGCCTTCAAGATTGGAAAGCACGACACGGGCCGAGGCTCCTGCGTTGTCGAATGATCCGACAACCGCGATGGTTTGGGGAGAAAAAAGGGCGTGAAGATAATCGTCTCTCATGGAGAACCTTAATGTCACTGGAAGTTCCATCGGATGCACTGCAATCGCTGCAGAATGAAATCCATTATGAATTCAAGCAAGTCAAGCTTTTAATCCAAGCCCTCACACACAGCTCCCACGCCAATGAACACGGGTGTCCGCATAACGAACGGCTCGAATTTCTTGGTGATGCGGTTCTTGAGCTCGCCGTATCCCAGGAATTGTTTCGCAAATTTCCGGAAGTGCAGGAAGGCCATTTGACCAAAATGCGCTCCGCGCTGGTCAGTGAAGGGGCGCTCGCGCAGGCGGCCAGAAGGATTCATCTTGGCTCATGCCTGCTCCTTGGCCGCGGCGAGGATGTTCAGGGCGGGAGAGAAAAAAATTCCGTGCTGAGCGACGGACTGGAAGCGGTGCTCGGCGCCGTCTACCTTGACGGGGGGCTGGAGTCCGCGATCATGTGCGTCAATTTTTTGTTCGAGGGACAGTGGCCTGCGCCTCCGGAGACCTTCCGCCCGCGCGACTTCAAAAGCCTGCTGCAAGAAGCCACCCAGCGCATCTGGAAGGCCAGGCCTTCGTATGCGCTACGCGACAGCCATGGCCCGGAACACGCCAAGCAATACACCGTCGTCGTGACCATGCCGGACAAGACCGAGGTTGAATGGGAGGAGCGCAGCATGCGCAAGGCCGAGCAGGGCGCGGCCGAGCAGGCTCTGCTGCTCCTGCGGAAACGCTTCCCTGATCTTTCCGAACCGGGCGCATAAGGCCGCCTTCAACAGCAAAAGGCGTTGCAAGAAAACAAGCCGGGGCCAAACGCCCCGGCTTTGTCTTTGATCATTGCCTTTGCCGATGGAAACCCGATTAACCCTGCATGAGCTGCATGGCCATCTGCGGCAGCTGATTGGCCTGCGCCAGCATGGCCACGGCGGACTGGGTCAGGATCTGGTTGCGCACGAATTCGGTCATTTCCTGGGCCACGTCCACGTCGGAGATGCGCGACTCAGCGGCCTGCAGGTTCTCGGCCTGGATGCTCAGGTTGGTGATGGTGTTCTCCAGGCGGTTCTGCAAGGAACCAAGGCTGGCCCGGATATTGTCCTTGGAAACAATGGCTTCGTTGATGGCGTCGAGTGCCTCCTGCGCACCCTGCTGGGTGGAGATACTGAAGCCGCCGCCAACAGCCGGATCGGACTGGTTGCCGACGCCGAGCGCCGAAGCGGTGGAGTTGCCGATGGCGATGTAATAGTAGTCTTCCGCCGAATCGTTACCCGTGCCGAAGTGGATCTTCATGGCTCCCTGGGCCTGCAAGCCCCCGCCCTGGTGACCATCGCCCCAATTGGCAGCATTTGTTTGCGAGGATGAAAGATTGCCGTTGAGCAGATAAATTCCGTTGAAGTCCGTCGCATTGGCGATTCGGGTAATTTCCGAGGCCATGGCCTGGTACTCCGAATCGATGATCAGACGCTGATCCGAACCATAGGTGCCGGTGGCGGCCTGCGTTGCCAGTTCCTTCATGCGGATCAGCTTTTCATCGATGACGCCAAGGGCGCCGTCGGCCGTCTGAATCATGGAAATGGCATCGTTGGCGTTGCGGACGCCCTGATTGAGGGACGCGATATCGGCTCGCATCAACTCTCGGATGGCCAGGCCCGCCGCATCGTCTGCGGCAGTGCCCACGCGCAATCCGGAGGAAAGGCGCCGGGTCGAGGTTGCTAGACTGCTGTAGGAATTGGACAGGTTCCTGGCGGAATTCATCGCCATCAAGTTGTGATTTATGACCAAAGACATGTGAGATCCTCCTTACGCTGGTATGCACGCAACAATGCACACAGAATGCCATTTAAAATTTATTTATTATTTTCAATAATTTGGACATATATCTCGGATAAAACCTCGCCAAAGAGGTCAAAATTGCCTCTCTCGTCTAAAGTTTTCCGGCCGCCTGACGATTATAAATACGAACCCATCCATCCAAGAGGAGGCCTCGGCCATGAAAATAACCTCTCTCTCCTACGAGCCCCAGGAACTTCTGGCGCCCGTCGAGCAAACAAATCAGCTCAAATCCGACCTCGAAGACGCGGAGCGTGCCGTATCTGGCGGCCTTCAGGGTAGACAGTTCGGAGCGACGCCTGAAGAGTCGGAAGAAATTTCCGCGCAGAAATTGCAAAACCTGACCGAAGCGGTCGATTCCTACATGTCTTCCTTGGGTGTGAACCTGAAGTTCCACATCGACGAGCGAACCGACACGGTCCAGGTGGAGGTGCGCGATCCCGAAACGCAAAAGCTGATCCGCAAGATCCCCGCCGACGAGATGCTCGACCTGGCCGCTTCCATAGAAAAGATGGTCGGACTTTTTCTGGACAAAGCCCTTTAGACCGTTTGGTCCTCACAAAAAAACCCGCTCCGGGACTGCCGGAACGGGTTTTTTTTTCGTGGCGCAAACCTAAAAGACTAACGCTTGAGCTGGATAAGTACGGTCAGCATCTGATCCACAGTGGTGATGGTCTTGGAGTTGGCCTGAAAGCCCTTTTCCGTGGTGATCATCTTCACGAACTCCGTGGCCAAATCCACGTTGGACTGCTCCAGGGAGTTGGAGGCGATGCTGCCCTTGCCCCCGGTGTTGGCCAATCCGGTGACGGGCGGCCCCGAGGAGCGCGTCTCGGAGAAGAGGTTTCCGCCCTCGCGGTACAGGGCGTAGTTGTTGTTGAACGTGGCCAGGGTCACGGCGAAGAGCTGCAAAACCTGACCATTGGAGTACCGCCCGGTGATGACCCCGTCGCGGTCCACGGAGATGTTCTGCAGAAAGCCCGCAGTGTACCCATCCTGGGCCTGGAAGATGGTCGTGGAGCCGGTACTGTAGTTGGTGGATGACAGAGCGCTGGTTTCCTTGGCACCCAGGCCATTCATGTCGGCTAGGCCCGCAGAAGTCTGCGGTAAATCGGCCAACGCTTGAAGAGTGGTTTGGTTAGCGGGGTTCCATGAGTTAGACTTACTGCGAACGCCAAAATTTATCTCGATATTCTTCGTATTCTCCGCAACGGTTGCTGTTCCCGTAACGCTGCCATTAGCAGTCCCCAAGAAGTTAGCCGTGCATATGGGGTATCCGTTCGCAGAAGGATTGGCTATTCCCCACGAATCTTTATCGTCCGGGTTAACGACCGCTGGGTCATTCAAAGTAAACGCGGACATATTTTCCAATTCGCCGGCCGCGTTAAAAGTCAAGGTGCCAGTCATCAAAACACCTTTTTTCTCGATGAGTGCACCCGCGAAAACACGATTGTCGTCGCTCGGAGGAACCGCAACAACGTACTCCCAATATTTTTTACCACCAGACGCAGCAGTAACGTCCGCATCACCAATAGGATCCATGTACACGGTCAAGTTGTGAGAAGAGCCATTTTCATCATAAACTTTAATAGTGGTTTGATATGCGTAACTATCCTCAGCGAGGGGCTGTCCAGACTGTGCGTTGTACTTGTCGAACATTGCCGTAAACGGAGCATCATCAACGGCCGATTTGTCATCCGATCCAGAGTCTACGTTTACTATCAAATCTATCCGACTTGTAGCCTGGGGCGGAGACTGAAAATTCTCCAACTTCACGTCCTGGGGTACACCTTGAATCTGCACGCCGGTCGAGGGCTGTGCCGATGTATTCCCGCTGGCCGCAGCACTCGTATTCGCCTGCTGCACTTCCCACCCCTGCAGGCGGTAACCTTGGGGATTGACCAGATAGCCATCCTCATCAAAACGGAAATTTCCAGCTCGGGTGTAATAATTGATTTCCTGCCCGGCGGGCGAAACCATGAAGAAGCCGTTGCCGCCGACGGCCAGGTCAGTGGCTTCCGTGGTGTTCTCCAAAGAACCCTGGGAGAAATCGCCCATTACCGCGCCTACGGAAACTCCTCGCCCCACCTGCCCGCCCCCGGAAGCGGTGGTGATCTGCTGGCTCAGCGCATCCTCGAAATACATGCGCGAGCCCTTGAATCCTATGGTCGAGACGTTGGAGATGTTGTTGCCGATGACGGTCATATCCTCGCCATGAGCCTTGAGACCACTGGTCCCGGAGTACAGAGATGCTGACAAACCCATAACTACCCCCTTCTTGATTCACTGCAATGAGCTGTGAAGAAAATTTACTCTTCAGCCACAACCGGCTGGATGACCTTCTTGATGTCACTGAAACTGATCTTGCGCCCGTCGCTCAGGCGGAAGAAAGTTTCCCCATCGCCCTGTTCCAGAGCGGTCACGGTGCCGGAAACTTCCGTATCGACAAAAACCGTTGCCCCGGTTGGGCTTTCCGCTGAAAAATATACGTTGTACTGGCCGCTGTTGGCCGGATTCCCGTTGTAGTCCAGACCGTCCCAAGTAAATCCAAACTCCCCGGCCTGCATGGAGGAGAACTTCTCGGTGCGCACCATATTGTTGTTTTCATCGTAAACATTGGCGTAGACTTGCGCGGCGGCGCCAGCCAGGGTGAAGTAGACCGGAGTCACGTAATTTCCGCTCTTGGTGATTCCGTCTCCCGAAGCCGTGACTTCCTTGCCGATGTAGTTGACTGCGCTGAGCATGTCCTGCTGGGCGGTCTTGTCCGTGAGGGAGGTGATTCCCTCGGAAATATTCGTCATCTGCTCAAGGCTCGAAAACTGCGCCAGCTGGGCAATGAATTCCTTGTCGTCCAGAGGATTGAGCGGATCCTGATTCTGCAACTGGGTCACCAGAAGCTTCAAAAAGGCGTCCTTGCCCAGGACATCGTTCTTCGATGCCGTGTCCGCGCCGTAAAAACCGCCCTGCTGCTGCAAAATCTGATCGATCATGACCGCCTCCTCTCAGGCAAAAATATCCAGGCCGCTTTGGGAAAGTTTTTCCCTGTGCCCGCTATTTTGCACATCCCGGACCATACCGCCTGCCACCCGTTCCAGAGTGCGCCAACGCTTGGCCGACGAGGCCAATTCCTGGTTTTCCTGGTAGCGGTTGTGATTCTCGGAGCCCTGCCATTGCGACTGGCTCTGGGAATCGGCCAGTTGCGTCTGCACCTCAAGTTTCCCGACCTTGAGCCCCTGAGCTTCGAGCTGCGTGCGCAACTGTCCCAACTGCTCGTTCAAGGCCAGAGAGGTCTCCTGATTGCTGGATCTGAGCACGGCTTGCACTTCCTTGCCCCTCACCTGCAAAATGACGCTGACCTGCCCCAGATCGGCCGGATCAAGGCGAATGACCAGCTGCTTCACGCCCTGCCCCAGGTTCCTGAAGGCTCCGTTCTCAACCTGCTGATAGACCTCGGCGTTGCGCGCACTGACGGGTGCCTCCATCCTCTGCTGAAACTGACTCTGGGAAGTCTGGGCGGAGGCTGGGGTCAGCGTCTGAGATTCGGGTGCTGTCTTCGTGTTCCCGGCGACCTGGCCGGCGCGGGAGGTGGATGAGGATGTTTTTTCCCCGTCCTGCGTGCCGAAAAATCCCTGACGGGCATCAGGCTGCTTTTTCTCGCCCTTGGAATCCGCAGCCGCAGCGCTCCCGGCAGAAGCGGCTTCACCCTCACGCGCCAAGGAAGCCGCGTCCTGCGCTACCGGCTGACCGGAGCCGTCCCTTGCCGCAGCAGCTCTGTCGGCGGCAGCCAGCAGGCCAGTGCGCGTCACGACGCTCCCGTTGCGGGCGGCGCCGTCCTGATCCTTTGCGGCGGCATGCTTGCGCTCCGCGTCGGTGGCCACGGACTCTACGTGCCGATCCTGGGCCGAAAGAGCTTCTTCCGGGGTATCAAGGGCCGTGGAGCTTTTCCCCGCAGAACCCTCGGATGCCGCGACGCGGATTCCGGGTTGACCATGAACATCCGAAGACTGTTTCTCGCTACGGACCGGCCGAGTTCCGATCTCAGAGCCCTTGCCGTCCTTCAGCGCGACCGGAATCTCGGACTTGGGATCACCGCCCTGCTTGCGTTCCAGAGCTTCACCGGACGCGCCCTTCGCAGCTTCCGCCTCCAGGATCCGAGACCTCACCGCGCGCGACTGTCCGTCCTGCGCGCCATCCATGACGCCGTCTTTCACGGCAACGGAAGCATCGGCCTTGGCCTGGCTCTTTGCCAGGCTCTTGTCCGGGCTCTTGTCTGGGCTCTTGTCTGGGCTCATGCCCTCATGTCCCGCTGTCCGATGCGCTTCCAAGCGGGCCAAAAGGGCTTCGATCTTCTGCATCACAGGAGATGAGGCTTTCTGAGTCTTTTGTCCCAAATTTTCAGTGCCTTCGCTCCGTTTCCCGGCCGCAGTCAGCTCCGCCTTCAATTCCCTGATCTGCTCGCCCAGGGTCACGGCCAGTTCGCTGCGGGTCACGGGATCGCTCTTTTGGAATTGCCGAAGAAGTTCGTGCAGGGCCGCTATTTTTTCGGAAATGACGGAGCCATCGTGGTCCGCGCCCCGCGTCCTGACATCCTCGGCCAGGCTGTCGAGCAGCTCCTGCACCGCTACAGCGGTGGAGTCATCCGCATTGACCACGTCCCTGGCGCCGGTCTCTTTATCCAAGGCAGCGCTCTGGGCAGCGGATACGGAATCAGCCTGCCCGGATCCTGAGGCTTGGGGCTCCTGCACGGCAGCTTTTGCCGAGCCACCTGCGTTTTCTTCCACACGGCCACCTTCATGGTCGGCAGCGTCCGGACTTGCGGAGACGCTCTCTTCTTCAAACGAGGACGACTCGCGATAATCCGTGTCCCTCCCATCTTCGGCAGGAACATGATCCTCAGCAAAAAACTGGTCGTTACTGGCAGGCGGCTCGGCCTGGCTGGTTTGAGGGGGTACTTCGGCTGCATCCGGCTGATTCAGATGCGCCGAAAACAGATTATGAAAATCCTGACCGGGCCGGTTTTCCATCATTTCAAATGCGCCGCCGGCGCGAAAGGACTGTGCCCCACCAGACATGGATGCGGGAAAAAACTGCATTCTTCACCTCCTGCTGGAGGCAATAGATCAAAAGACGGGCCAAGCCCGAGCACGAAGGCCAAGGCGCCCACCCCAAAAGCAATTTTCCACCCGGAAAAACGCACCGTGTCTGTCCTACAAAAAACGCGTTTTCTGTCTTACAACGCCTTTTTGATTTACTTTTTTCTTCAGCCCATGTTAAAAAAAAATCGACTATCGCGTCATGGACTGTGCGGGGTTTTCGGAGCTGGCTTCTCCGAAAGCCCTTCGCTTCCCGAACACGGGCAGCACACGACAAACGCCCAGCGGCTTCCCGCTGGGCGTTCTTTTTGGTGCACTTGGCAAACGGGGCTTGAAAGCTCTCTTTACGCGAAGGGTGCAAAGCTCCTGTCCGTCCTTGAGATCCGCTTGGCCTTGACGGCAAAAGCGGACAATCTCGAACAGAAAACGGTAGTAGCGCGCGGAAAACAGATTGAAGCGCTGGGCGAACAGCCCGGCCAGATCCGTCCCGGCGTAGGTCAACCCGGTGCGCTCTCAATGAAATCCGAACGACATCTGCGCTTCCCTGGACGGAACTTCAAGCTCTTCAAGAAATCTGATGAAAAGCGGATAGGTGGCTTCGTTGAAGACGATGAAGCCCGTACCCACCGGGGTTCCCCCATCCGGGCCATCCGGGACCGAGACAGTGTGCGTGTGCCCGCCCAGATAATTTTCCTTCTCGAAAATGGTCACCTCATGGCTATCCTGTAAGAGGTGCGCTGCCACGATCCCGGCCACACCTCCCTCATGGTTGCAAATCTTGCCCTCCGGCACCTGTCCGCGCCTTCCGGTGCCGAGGCGACACGCACTGGCGCCGCGACCATCTTCATACGGGCCGACTTTGCTGGAAAACCCGCCCGCTGACGGGAGCAAGAACAAAAACGCCCGGTGACTGTCACCGGGCGCGATTATTTAGTTTTCAAAAAGCAGGGTTTTTCTTCAACCTCCGAATGAACCGGCTCCGATCACTTCCATAGCCTTGGTGTAGTGCACGCGAAGCTTACCCATCTTGTCACCCAGATCCTTCTCGACGGGTCCCATCTCCAGCGGACACTCAGCTTCGAGCTGGGCGGTTTTCGTCTCGATCTCGCGTACCAGAGCCTTTATCTCGGCGACAGCGTCAACCAGTGCTCCTCGGTCCTTGTCACCGAGATCCAAGAAACCCACCATCACATCATAAAGAGTCGCCTTCCATGCATTGAGTTCTCGCTCGACGCCTTTGCAATAGCCTTTTACAGCCAATTTTTTCGCTTCTTCAGTCGCACATCCATCAATTGCGGAACATGCAAAGCAGGGGCCTGGATAATCCATGTTTGCCATAGGTGCCTCCAAAAAGAGTTTGATGTTTGAGATCTATGATACGCGAAAACCATCTATCGTCAATGAAAACTGTTATTGAATTCCTAATGTCACACGCACTTCTGACAAGAGGCACGGCTCACTTTTTATCTTGGATGGTCAAAGCAGGGCAACTTGATGGGTTTATCCTCCCACGCATGCACCAGGCACAGGAAGCGCCTTGCCATGGCACCCGCAATCCGCGATGACCATGGCGCAAGCGCGGAGGTATAAAAATGCGATCCTGGCTCCACATAATCAGCCGACTGCGGCCCGCCACCATCCAGGCACATCTGATCCACATGGTGCTGGCCCTGGTCGTCATTCAGATTGCCGTCAGCTGGCACGTCATCTCCGGGCTGACCGAAGAAATGCTGCATGAACAGATCGGACAGACGGCCCTGCAAACAGCCCGGACCATCGCCCAGATCCCGCGCATCCGGCAGGCGCTGCTCGAAGGCGACCCGCAAGGGGAAATTCAAACCCTGGCCGAAAACATCCGCACCCAGACCGGTGCATCGTTCGTGGTCATCGGTGACAGCGCGCAGAAGCGCTATTCGCATCCGGTGCCCGAACGCATAGGTCAGACCTTTGTCGGCGGAGACACCGGACCTGCCTTGCAGGAAGGTAAATCCTATGTTTCGGAAGCGGTCGGGACCCTTGGCAGGTCCCTGCGAGGCATGACCCCGATCCTGGACGAGGACAAGGCCATCATCGGCTTCGTATCTGTCGGCTATCTATCCGAAAGCATTCATCGATCCATCTCGGCCCATCTGGACAAGCCGCTCATGTACATCATCGGCATGAGCGTGGTCGGCATCCTGAGCGCCGTGGTCATCGCCGGACGTCTCAAGAAACTGACCCTGGGCCTTGAACCGTCGGAAATAACCAGTCTGTATCTGGAACGCGTGGCCGTCCTGCAGACAATCCGCGAGGGGGTCCTGGCCATCGACCACTATGGCAACATCCGCGTCGCCAACCAGGCTGCGCGACGCTATGCAGGGCTGAGCCTCGATGAACGGTTTGCGGGCAGACCCGCCTCCGGCATCATCCCAGAGGCGGGTCTTGAGCAGGCTCTGCGCACGGGCCAATCCGAGTTTGACCAGGAACGAACCGTCAACGGCCAGGAACTCATCTTCAACATCGTGCCCGTCTTCCAGGACCAGAAAATTCAGGGCGTCGTGGCCAGCTTCAGACGCAAGGACGAGCTTGACCTCCTGGCGGCGGAGCTTTCACGGGTGCAGGAATACTCCGAACTGCTGCGCGTGCAGACCCATGAATATTCGAACAAGCTGCACACCATCGCCGGGCTCATTCAGATCGAAGCCTACCGCGAAGCCCTGGAACTGGTGGTCACCGAGTCCTCGGGCTACGAGGAATTCATCCGATTCCTGGGTGAATCCGTGCCTCATCCGGTCATTGCCGCCATCATCCTCGGCAAGTACAACAGGGCCAAGGAACTCAGGATCAATTTCGCCATCGACCGGGACAGCACCATGGCCGATGTTCCCAAATGGATTCGCCAGGAAAAGATCGTGACCATTGTCGGCAATCTCCTGGACAACGCCTTTGATGCGGTCCTGACGCAGTCGCAGCAACTGCGCATGGTCGAGATGTCCTTCACGGATCTTGGCAACGACATCGTCTTCGAGATCGAGGATGCCGGGCCGGGAGTTCCCGTGGACCAGCTTGAGCGGAT
Organism: Desulfomicrobium apsheronum; assembly: GCF_900114115.1. NCBI lineage: Bacteria > Pseudomonadati > Thermodesulfobacteriota > Desulfovibrionia > Desulfovibrionales > Desulfomicrobiaceae > Desulfomicrobium > Desulfomicrobium apsheronum. Next base: position 55,859 of record NZ_FORX01000007.1, read on the forward strand.
TTTCGAGAAAGGGGTTTCATCCAAGGGCCGTGGACGGCGCGGAGTCGGGCTGTATCTGGTCCGCCAGCGCCTGGATGAACTGAACGGACAGATCATGGTCAGCCGCGGCAGCCTGGGTGGCGCTCTTTTCACCGTGGTCATTCCCAAGGAGCAGACATGATTACCAGGGTACTTGTTGTCGAAGACGACGTGCGCATCGCGGATCTGCATCGACGTTTCACAGAACGGGTCGAGGGCTGCGAAGTCGTCGGCATCGCCCATCGTCTGGACGACGCGCGGGACATGGCCGAAGCCCTTGAGCCGCACCTCATCCTGCTCGACCTCTATTTCCCGGAAGGCCCCGGCACGGATCTGCTGCGGGAAATCCGGGCCCAAAACCTGGAGATCGACGTCATCCTGATCACCGCCGCGCGCGAAGTCGGAACCTTGAAAGAGGCCCTGCGTGGCGGGGTATTCGACTACCTGATCAAGCCCGTCACCGCCGAGCGCTTCCATGAATGCCTGACCAAATTCTGCGCCTACCGGGAGCGCCTCGGACTTGGGAGCGCCATCGAGCAGCACGACGTGGACACGCTGCTGCATCCCGCAAGTCCCTGCCCGCCCCTGGGTGGCGGCTGCCTGCCCAAGGGCATAGACGGCCTGACCCTGGCCAAGGTGCGCGGCGCGTTCGAGCAAACCGAGCCAGCGGGTCGCAGCGCGGAGGATGTGGCCGAACTGATCGGCATCAGCCGTTCCACCGCGCGCCGGTATCTTGAATATCTCATCTCCGAAGGCACGCTTTACGCCGACGTGGTTTACGGCAGCGTGGGTCGACCCGAACGCCGCTATTTCAGTCGCTGAAAAGGTCTTCTCCACCGCCCCTGAAAGGGCCCCACGACGCCGTGAACAAAATGCGCTTAATCCACAAAATGGCGCTTTTTCTTTTTACGTTCCAAACCGTATTTTCCCCCCTCCCCGTCATATCCTCTTCTCATCAAAACTTGAGGTCCCTTCCCCGCGCGTCCGCGCCCATAACGTTTTTTGTTGACGGAGGAGTCATGAAACGTTTCTTCATGTGTGCAGTCCTTGTGATCGCAGTAGCCCTGACCATTCCCGCCTTTGCCAAAACAGTGCTCAAGCTCGGCCATATCGCCGAAGTCAGCCATCCCTATGCCAAGGGCGCCGACCAATTCGCCAAGCTGGTCGCGGAAAAATCCGGCGGGGAAATGGAAGTCCAGGTCTTCCCGTCCTCCCAGCTGGGCAGCCAGAAGGACATGACCGAAGGCCTCATCTACGGCACCATCGACATGGTCCTGACCGGCACCGCGGACCTGGGGCAGTTCCAGCCCAAGATGTCCCTTTTCGACCTGCCCTTCCTGTTCAAGGACCGCACCCACGCCTACAAGGCCCTTGACACAGTGGGCATGGAACTGGGCAAGGAGCTTGAGCCCCGTGGCCTGAAGCTGCTGGGCTACATGGAGAACGGCATCCGCCACCTGACCAACAACGTCCGCCCCGTGGCCACTCCGGCCGACATGGACGGCCTCAAGATCCGCGTCATGTCCAACAAGATCTACATCGAGACCATCAAGTCCCTGGGCGGCTCCCCCACGCCCATGGCCTTTGGTGAACTCTACTCCGCCATGCAGCAGGGCACTGTCGACGGACAGGAAAACCCCAGCGCGCACATCTACACCAAGCGCTTCTTCGAAGTTCAGAAGTACGCATCCATGACCGCCCACGCCTATGCCCCGGAACCGGTGCTCATCTCCATGATCACCTGGAGCAAGCTCAGCGACGCCCAAAAGGCCATCATTCAGGAAGCCGCCACCGAGGCCGTCGCCTGGCAGCGTAAACTCTCCACCCAGCAGGACAACGAGTACTGGGACAAGATCAAGGGCACAGGCAAGATCGAGGTCATCGAAGTCGACCGCGCCCCGTTCATGGAAGCCACCCAGCCCGTGTGGAAGGAATTCGCCCCCACTGTCGGGCAGGACAACATCGACAAGGTACTGGCTCTGGGCAAATAGCTCATTCTCATGAACCCGCCCGCATAGCCGGGCGGGTTTTTTATCTTCACATTTCCAGGAGGATTCCATGGACAAGCTCCTCAAGGGCGTGCGCTCGGTACTGTACGGGTTTTCCGTCGTCGCCATGTCGATCATGCTCCTGATCATCTTTGCCCAGGTCGTGACCCGCTACATGTTCGGATACACCCCTGAATGGTCCGAGGAGCTGGCACGTTTCCTCTTCGTCTGGGTCGTTTTCCTGGGCTCGGCGCTGATCATGGGAGAAACCGGACATCTGGCCGTGCAGTTTCTGCCCGACAAGTTCAAGGGCACCCGCTTCGGCACCATTCTGGACATCATCATCAACGCCTGCGGATATGTGTTCATCATCCTGCTCCTGACCCAGGGCTGGAAAATGACCTCCATCATGACCTTCCAGCGCGCCCCGGGCCTCGATATTCCCATGAGCTGGGTCTATGTCATCATCCCTGTCAGCTGCGTGCTCATGCTCCTGTACCTCTTCAAGGAGACCTTGCGCATCATCAGGGACATTTCCAAATCTCGCGCCAGGCAGGAGGGATAGCCATGGAATACGTACTTCTCTTCGTCTTTCTGGGCCTGACCGCCCTTGGCGTGCCCGTGGCCTTTGCCCTGTGTCTGGCCGCAGCCACCGTCCTGCACTTTTTCATGAACATGCCCCTCGTCATGGTTTCCCAGATGATGTACTCGGGCATCGACTCGTTTTCCTTCATGGCCGTACCCTTCTTCATGCTCGCCGGATCGTTCATGTCCGCAGGCGGCGTGACCGGCAGGCTGGTCAACTTCTCCCAGGCTCTGGTCGGCTCCTTCACCGGCGGACTGGCCCAGGCCGTGGCCGTTTCGGGCATGTTCTTCGCCGCCATCTCCGGGTCCTCAGCCGCCACCACCGCCGCGCTGGGTTCGACCATGGTCAACGAGATGGAAAAGAAAGGCTACACGCGCGAGTGGGCCACCGGCATCGTCGCCGCCGGCGGCACCGTGGGCATCGTCATTCCGCCGTCCATCACCCTGGTCGTGTATGGCGTCATCGCCGACACCTCCATCGGCGATCTGTTCGTGGGCGGATTCCTGCCCGGCCTGCTCATGGGCCTGTCCATGATGCTGGTCAGCTGGTATCTGGCCAAAAAACGCGGCCTCAAACCCGAGGGCACGTTCTCCAGCTCGGCGCTGTGGACATCCTTCAAGGATTCCTTTTTCGCCCTCATGACCCCGGTCATCATCATCGGCGGCATCTACGGAGGCATCTTCACCCCGACAGAAGCTGCGGCCGTGGCCGCCGTGTACGGCATTCTGGTCGGCCTGTTCATCTACAAGGAACTCAAATTCAAGGATTTCCCCAAGATCATCTTCCAGGCCGTCATCGGCACGACCATCATCATGTTTCTGGTCGGCGCGGCCAACGTCTTCGGATGGCTTCTGACCAACCTGCAGATTCCCCACCATGTGGGCGCCTTCGTGGCCAGCCTGACCTCATCCCCGGTTCTTTTCCTGCTGGCCATGAACGTGCTGCTGCTGTTCATCGGGACCATGGTCAACGCCTCGGCCGCCGTGGTCATCCTGACTCCCATCTTCCTCCCGGTGGCCAAGAGCCTCGGCATCGACCCGCTCTTCTTCGGCGTGCTCATGGTCTGCAACCTGGCCATCGGCTGCATCACCCCGCCGGTGGGTCTCGACCTCTTCGTGGCCAGCGCCATCACCAAGGTGCCGCTTGAAAAGGTCATGAAGGCCGCCGTGCCCTACCTGCTCGCGCTGCTGGCCACCCTGCTGATTCTGACCCTCTTCCCGATCATCACCACCATCCTGCCCAGCCTGCTGCGCTAGAAAAGATACGACGCACAAAAAAACAAGGGGCGATCCTTACCGGACCGCCCCTTGTTTTTTTTAACGTTCAGCGCAGAATCACTGCATCACTACAGCCTTTTCGATGATGACAGGCTCGACCGGGACATCCCCGTGCATGCCCTTGGAGCCCGTGTTCACGGCGTCGATGAGGTCCACCACACGTTTGCCCGCAACAACCCGGCCAAACACGGCGTATCCAAAATCACGGGCGCCGTGGTTCAAAAAAGTGTTGTCGGCCGTATTGATGAAAAACTGGGACGTAGCGGAATCAACCTCGCCCGTACGAGCCATGGCGACCGTGTACTTGTCGTTTTTGAGACCATTGTCGGCCTCGTTCTTGATGGGTTCATGGCCGCGCTTCTGGTGCATGGCCGTATCCATGCCGCCGCCCTGGATCATGAAACCCTTGATGACGCGGTGAAATACCGTGCCATCGTAGAAGCCCTCGCTGACATAGGTCAGAAAATTCCTGGCCGAGATCGGGGCCTTGGCTTCGTCGAGTTCGATGACGATGATGCCCTTGTTCGTGGTCAGGGAAACCTTGGGGCCGTCCGCGAGAACGGTGGACGAAAACAGGCAAATCAGAATCAAGGCAAAAACAAAAATACGCATTGAGCACCTTCCTTTAAAAAATGACGGCTTCAAACCACCAGATCTCCGTCTTGGGTTTGCGCCAGGTTCCCTTGGGCAGACCGGCCTTGACGCAGGTCTGATCCAGAAATGTTTCGCGGTCCCAGCCCCACTCCGTGGCCACCTGCGGCAACAGCAGGCCGGAATGCACGGATTTGCGGATATAGAGCCCGTGCCGTCCGACTTCGATCAGTTCCGGGTCGGGACACGGCGAAAGCGGCCCCATGACCGAGACTTCGATATCCAGATCATCGAGCTCCCCTGCCGTCAGCGGAGAAAAGCGCGGGTCCTCAAAGGCCGCCGCGCCCGCCATGCGCTCGACGGTAGCGGCCAGCGGGCCCTTGCCCACGATGTTGCCGATGCATCCGCGCAGTCGGCCCTCACGCTTCAAGGTCACAAAAGCGCCCAGCTCCTCGCTCAGGGTCCTGGACTCAAGAGCGGGCTTCGGCCCGGAAGCCAGGCCGAGATGATCCCGGATGACCCAGACCACGAGGTCCTTGCAGAATTGCTTCTCCTCATCGGTCAAAATCAGTTCGAATGTGTTCATGCTTTCCTCCCTCAAGAATCAAAAGGCGGTTCCAAAGGCGGATTGGCCCACAGCGCGCCCATGGTCCTGGATGCGTCCCGGACCACGACCTGCCGCCCCTCGACCCGCACTCGCCCCTGGGCGATCCAGTGCAGGGCCTGGGGATAGATGCGATGCTCCATCTCCAATATGCGCACGCCGAGCGTGGCCTCGTCGTCGTCCGGATAGGCGGGCACGGCGGCCTGGATGATGATCGGGCCGTGGTCCATCTGCTCGTCCACGAAATGCACGGTGCATCCCGCCAGCCGCACACCGTGGTCGGCCTGCTGTCCCTGGGCGCGCAGCCCGGGACAGGCCGGAAGCAGGGCGGGATGGATGTTGACCACGCGACCGGCAAAGGGCGTCAAAAACGCCGGGGTAAGGATACGCATGAACCCGGCCAGGGCCACGAGCTCGACACCGGCCTCCCGCAGCAGCCGGACCAGCTCGCCGTCGAAGGCCGCACGCTCGGGAAACTCGTCGTGGCGCACGCAGGCAGTGGCGATACCCGCCTTCCGCGCGCGCTCAAGACCTTGCGCGTCAGGCTTGTTGGCGATGACGATGCGTATGTCGGCGTCGAGGCCGCCGTCGGCCACCCTGTCGAGTATGGCCTGCAGGTTGGACCCGGATCCGGAAACAAGGACGCCCAGCGCGATGGTCATTGAATCAGCCCTTCACCAGTGCTTCGACCAGGGCCGGAATGGTGTAGTCCTCGGGCATGATGTCGGGAGTGAACCCGTAATCCTTCAGGGTACCTGCCGTCACGGGGCCGATGCAGCAAATCTTCAGCCCCTGGCCGACATAGGGGCGCAGGGTGTCGGCCGGAACCAGGGCGAAGAAGTTCTCCACCGTGGATGAGCTGGAAAAGGTCAGGTAATGGAGCCTGCCCTTTTCGAGAAGCTCGATGATCTCGACGCCGTCCTCCTGGGTCAGCTGCGTCTCGTAGACCGGAAGCACGTCCACCTGGGCCGCGACCTTGGCCAGCTCCTCGGGCAGCACTTCACGGGCGACCTTGGCGCGGGGAATGAGTACGCGCTTGCCTGCGATGCCGCGCTCAAGCAGTCCCTCGACCACGGACTCGGCCACGTACTTGGGCGGAATGAAGTCGGGACGGATGCCGCGCTCAAGGAGCGCCTCGGCCGTGGCTGGTCCGATGGCCGCGATCTGCATGCCGCCGAAAGCCCGGGCATCCTTGCCCACGAGTTCGAGCTGGTTCCAGAAATGACGCACGCCGTTGACGGAGGTGAAAATGGCCCAGTCGTAATCCTGCAGGCGGTCTATGGCCTCGCGGACCGGAGCGTAGTCTTCCAGGGGCACGATGGTGATGGTCGGAAACTCGTAGCAGGCCGCGCCCAGGCCTTCCAGCGTGTCCTTCAGACCGCTGGCCTGCTCCCGGGCCCTGGTCACGACCACGCCCTTGCCGTGCAGAGGCAACTTTTCGAACCAGTTCAGGGTGTCGTGCAGCTGCACCACCTCGCCCACGACCAGCATGGACGGAGCCTTCACTCCTTCACGCTCGGCCATGGCCGGGATCTCGCCGATGGTCGAGACCCAGGACTGATGCTCGCTTGTCGTACCCCAACGCACCAGGGCGGCGGGCATGTCGGGACGCATCCCGTTCTCGATCAGCTTGGCCGAGATGTACGGCAGATTCTTCACGCCCATGTAGAAGCACAGCGTGCTGGCTGCCGTGGCCAGGGCAGGCCAGTTATGTGCGGAATCAGGCTTGGTCGGATCCTCGTGGCCGGTGATGAGCGACACGGAGGAAGCGTACTTGCGATGCGTGAGCGGAATGCCCGCATAGGCCGCGCCAGCCACGGCCGAGGTCACGCCGGGGACGACCTCGAAATCGAGCCCGGCTTCGAGCAGCTCTTCGGCCTCTTCGGCTCCGCGCCCGAAAATGTAGGGATCACCGCCCTTGAGGCGGGCCACGTTCTTGCCTTCCTTGACCTTGGCCACGATCAGGTCGTTGATCTGGTCCTGGGGCAGGGTATGGTCACCGCCCTTCTTGCCGACATAGATGATCTCGGCGTCGGGACGGCACAGGGCCAGAAAGGTCTTGCTGGCAAGGTAATCGTAAATGACGACCTCGCATTCCTGCATGAGACGCTGCCCCTTGACCGTGATGAGACCCGGGTCGCCGGGACCCGCGCCGATGAGATATGCTTTGGCCATGATTGTTCCTTTCCTGAGCGTTTCCGCTGTTATTTTTTCGATCCGTGAACTTCCCGCCCAAGCTGTCGAAGGTGGGAATCCCGAAGTTGCGGGGACTTCTCCGGGCAGACGCGTCACCATGACGTCATCCCCGTGAAAACGGGGCTCCATCCCCTGGTACAGCAAAAGGCATGGATTCCCGCCTTCGCGGGAATGACCCGGCAACAACGCGGCACGCCTTCCCATGAAAAACGGGGTGACGTCTGGCCCGGAAATGCTAGGGCCTCACCCCACAAACTCCTGCATCCTGGCCCGCAGCTGCTCCAGGGTGGCCTTCTTCTCGGCGAATCCCTCCGCCTTGGCCTTTTCCTTGGCCACCACATCCTCGGGAGCCTTGCTGACAAAACTCTCGTTGCCAAGCTTCTTTGTCACAAAATCAAGCTCTTTACTGATCTTGCCCAACTCCTTGTCCAGACGGGCCAGCTCAGCCACGAAATCGACCACGCCCTCAAGAGGCACGAAGAGTTCGCACCCGCGCACCACGGCCGAGGCGCAGCCCCGGGGCGGCTCGATGTCCGCGCCCACGGTCAGAGTCCCGACCCGGGCCAGGGCCGCGATCTCCGTTTCGTGAGCCGTAAGGAAACGCTGATCTTCCCCGCCCGCACGAACCATGACCGTCAGGGCAACGCCAGGCGCAACGCCCAGCTCGGAGCGAATGTTGCGCACGGCCACGATGACACCCTGCAAAAACTCCATGTCGCGCACGGACGCCTCGTCCTCGCACTCGGGGCGGGCCTTGGGGTAGGGCCGCACGGCCAGACTCTCGGCATCCAGCGAGGGGATGGAGGACCAGATCTCCTGGGTCACGAAGGGGATGACCGGATGGGCGATGACCATGATCTCCGAGAGCACGTGCTTGAGGCACGAACGCGCCGCCGCCTTGGCTGCCGGATCATCGCCGTAGAGTTCGGGCTTGATCAGCTCCAGGTACCAGTCGCAGAACTCGCGCCAGACGAATCCGTAGAGGCCCTGGGCCGCCTCGTTGAAACGATAGCCTTCGATCTGGGCGGCGTGTTCGTTCTTGAGCATCTCCAGGCGATGTAGAATCCACTTGTGGTGCAGGGCCGTCATGACTTTGGGATCAAACTCGGGCTCGTTTCCATCGACATGCATGAGGGCGAACCGGGCCGCATTCCAGATCTTGTTGATGAAGTGACGATACCCCTCGATGCGCGCCTCGGAGAGCTTGATGTCCCGGCCCATGGCCGCGAACGAGGTCAGGGTGAAGCGCAGCGAGTCGCAGCCGTACTTGTCGATCATCTCCAGGGGATCGATGACGTTGCCCGTGGACTTGGACATCTTCTTGCCGTGCTCGTCGCGGACCAGAGCGTGGATGTAGACGTCCTTGAAGGGTACGTTATCCATGAACTGCAGGCCCATCATCATCATGCGGGCCACCCAGAAGAAGAGGATGTCAAAACCCGTGACCAGGAGCGAGGTCGGATAGAAGGCCTTGAGCTCGTTGGTTTGCTCCGGCCAGCCCATGGTCGAAAACGGCCACAAGGCGGAGGAAAACCAGGTGTCGAGGACGTCCTCGTCCTGAGAAAGGGCTGTGCTTCCGCATTTGCAGGAGGTCGGGTCCTCGCGGGCGACAATGATTTCGCCGCAATCCCGACAGGTCCAGACCGGGATGCGATGCCCCCACCACAGCTGACGGGAGATGCACCAGTCGCGGATGTTGTCGAGCCAGTTGAAATAGGTCTTGTTCCACTGCGCGGGCCAGATGGTCGTACGTCCGTCCTCCACGGCAAGGCGGGCCTTTTCGGCCAGGGGCTTGACGGAAACGAACCACTGCTCGGACACGAAAGGCTCGATGGTGGTCTTGCAGCGATAGCACTGGTTGACCTTGTTCTCGTAGGGTTCCTCAGCCGTGAGAGCCCCGCAGGCACGCAGATCCTGGGCGATGAGCGTGCGGCAGTCGGCGGCGCTCATACCCCGATACGCCTCGGGCGCGTTGTCGTTCATGCACCCCTTGTCGTCGATGACGCCAATCGCCTCCAGATTGTATTTGCGGCCCAGTTCCCAGTCGTTCATGTCATGTGCCGGAGTGATCTTGAGGCAACCGGTTCCAAATTCGCGGTCCACATAGGCGTCGGCGATGATCGGGATGCGCCGCCCCACCAGCGGCAGAATGACATGCTTGCCGATCATGGACTGATAGCGTTCGTCCTCGGGGTGCACGGCCACGGCGGTGTCGCCGAGCATGGTCTCGGGGCGCACCGTGGCCACGGTCACGGAACCCGAGCCGTCTTCCAGGGGATAACGCAGATGATAGAGGGTCGACTTGGCCGGGGCGTATTCGACCTCGTCATCGGCCAGGGCGGTGTGACAGCGGGTGCACCAGTTGATGATGTACTTGCCACGATAGACAAGCCCCTGTTCGTAGAGAGAAACGAAAACCTCGCGCACGGCCTTGGTCAGTCCCTCGTCCATGGTGAAGCGTTCCCGGCTCCAGTCCACGCTGGCGCCCATGCGCCGGATCTGGTTCAAAATGCGTCCGCCGTAGTCTTCCTTCCATTCCCAGACGCGGTTTATGAATTCCTCGCGGCCCAGGTCTTCACGCTTCTTGCCCTCGGCCAGGAGTTTGCGTTCGACCACGTTCTGGGTGGCGATGCCCGCGTGGTCCGTGCCCGGCACCCAGAGCACGGTCTTGCCGCGCTGACGCATGTAGCGGCACATGATGTCCTGCAGGGTGAGATTGAGGGCATGACCCATGTGCAGGGCCCCCGTGACGTTGGGCGGCGGGATGACGATGGAATAATTGTCTTTGACGTGGGTCGCGGCCTTGGCCGCGTCGGGGGTGAAACTCTGGTGCGTCTTCCAGTACTCAAGCCACCGCTCTTCCACGTCGGCTGGTTCGTATCCCTTGGAAAGCGTCTCGTTGGCCATATGATGAACTCCGGATAATGAGCTGTTTGCGGCAAAAAAGCGCCGGAATGCCCGGCGCCACGGAAACAAAAATGAGTACTGGGGCGCACCCCAAAAATCAAGCCCGACTTGCCCGCCATCGTGCTTCCTGCTAGGCCCTCGGACATGCACCGACATCTCCCGCCCCTGGTCCTGCTATGGGACGAATCGCATCTGTGGGTCCTGCTTCTCCACCGTGCCCTCAAAGCCCTGCACGCCCCCGTGACCCTGCTCAAGGCCGAGCAGGTCCGCGCCGGAGCATTGCGTGGTCATGAGGGCTCCACGCTGCTCGTTCCGGGGGGCTGGGCCAAGCTCAAATCGCTGGCCCTGGGCGAGGACGGCCGCAGGGAAATCCGCGAGCACATACGCGGCGGCGGCAAGTATCTGGGTTTCTGCGGAGGCGCAGGTCTGGCGCTCGGTTCGGAGCGCGGCGCCCCCTTTCTGGATCTGTGCCCCTGGTCGCGCAAGGCGGCCAGTCAGCGACTGCCCAATTTCAGCGGACATCTAAACTGCATCGTCACCGAGAACGGTGAAGAGTACGAGGCCGCCCTGCCGGTCTGGTGGCCCTCGCAATTTCTGCCCAGGGATACTGAACTCGAAGTGCTGGCGCGCTACGAAGGACCTGGCCCCGATTTCTGGTCCGCCGATCTGGACTGGTCCGGCATCGCGGCTTCGGAGGTTGGGCAGTGGGAAGAATTGTACGGCATAAACCTGAATCCGGAGCGGCTGCGCCGGGAACCCTGCATCGTCCGGGGGGCCTACGGTCAGGGCTCCTTCGTGCTCAGCTACGCGCATCTTGAGACGCCGACCTCGCCCCAGGCCAACGCCCTGCTCTGCCGCCTGCTCGGGCTCGACCCGGCCTCCGGTGTACCTGCCTGGGACCTGAGCCGGGAAGAGGCGCTGTGGGACGACGAAGCGCTGCGAAGTGTGCATGCCGACCTGGCCGATCTTGTGACATTCGGCCAGAGTCACTTTCTGCTCTTCTGGCGCTCCCCCTGGCTGCTGGGCTGGCGGCGCGGAGTGCCCGGTTCGCCCATCAACTTCCTGCTGGCCATGGCCTGGCAGGCCAGACACAACGAGGCGACCGCGCCGGCCAAGGAATACTGGGCCGAACACGGAGGCAAATGCAGCCAACTGTGCCGGGATTTTTGCGCGCAGACCCGCGACTACCTGTTGCAGGAACGCCGCATCCTGGCCACGTCTCCATCCTCGCCGGAAGCCAGCGCCTCGCCTGGCCTGCAACGCCGCAAACAAGAGCTTTTCGGCAAGTTTCCCGGATACGGAGGGCTGTACGGAGAGATCCTGCGCACCCTTGACGAATTGCTATGGTTGCAGTTCAGCGCTCAAGATGACCGGCAAGGCAGCTCTTGAGTCCCGAGAAGCGCTCGGTTTTCGGGAGCAGGTCGAAGAGGCTGTCCAGGTAGCCGCGCCCGGAGAAAATGCGTCGGCTTGCGCCATGGACAAGTTTTGGGCCCCATGAGGCAAGCAGCAGCTTGAAATCGTTTATGTAGCGAAGCTCCCCGTAAGCAGGGCTTTCGCCATCGGCCACGGCTTCGGCGACAAGCTCGGTCCAGGCCTCCGGTTCGTCCATGAGCCCAAGGGTGACCACGGGATCCTGCGGGGCGGGCGCACTGAGCTTGGCCAAAACCACGGGCACGATATCGAGCTTGTCCGCATCCCGGACGACGTTGCACAGCGCCCTGCTCAGCGGATCCATGTCCAGGGGAACTTCGCGCTTGTTGTGCAGCCGCACCGCCAAGATGATGCAATCCCGGACCTGCGGCTCGAAAGCCGACAGAAAATCCCCCTCGCGCAGAAAATCGGCCCCCTCCTCGCCATGGTCCACGGACTGGTCGTCGCGGTAGGTGCCAAACCTCTCGAACTGCGAAAACCTGCCAATATCATGCACAAGCGCCGCAGCCAGATAGGGCGCGGGCGGGGCGATGCTCTCCCTGGCCACGATCTTCGCGGCCAGGGCATGCACGCGCAGGGAATGGTCGCGCTTCAGGATGATGTGCTCGCGCCGCTCGCCCAGGCGCTCGGCGTATTCGCCGGCCATCCTGACAAAACGGGCGCGCATCTCTCGCAACACGACCGGATCCATCAAAGTCCCTGATAAAACTTGTACAGATCCTCGTCGACAAGCAGTCTGAAGCCCTTGTCGGTCTCCTCGAAACGGATCACCGCAGCCGGGTCCAGGGCCACATCCAGAGCGTATTCCGCCAGACGGTTCGCTTCTTTCTGTGCAACATCATCAAGCTCGGCAAACTTTCCCATCTCTATCCATTCGGTCATGATTTTCTCCCAGGACTGTCTATTTTCGCCAGAATTCAGGCATAAACAACACCAATACCGTATAAATCTCAAGGCGCCCAAGCAGCATGCAAAAACTCAACACCCATTTGCCCAGGGTCGGGATCGCCGCGTAGTTATCCACCGGACCGACTTCGCCAAGCCCCGGACCGATATTGCCGATGCACGCCACAACCGCCGCGAAAGAGGTCAGCACGTCCACTCCCATGGCGGCCAGGGCCAGCGCCGAGAGGACGAAAAGAACGATGAAAAGAACGAAAAATCCCCAGATGCTCGTCAGCACCTCTTCCTTGACCAGCTTGGGGCCAAACTTCAGGGGAAGCACGGCCCGGGGATGCACGAGGCGGAACAACTCGCGATAGGAGTGCTTGAACAGCAACATGACCCGCATGCACTTGATTCCGCCCGCCGTGGACCCGGCGCAGCCGCCGATGAACATGCACAGCAGCAATACCCCCTGCGGCAGGGGTAGCCAGAGTTCGTAGTCCGCAGTGGCATAGCCGGTGGTGGTCAGGATGGAGGCCACCTGAAACGATCCGAAGCGCAGGGCTTCGGGCCAGGACGAATAGCTTGAACTCTGAATGGAAAAGGTCACCACAGCGGTCAGGACCAAGACAAGAATCGCAAAAAAACGAAATTCCGGATCTCGCCAAACGGTCAGGGGCCTGCCGCGAAAGAGCTGGAAATGAAGTGCGAAATTGACTCCGGCCACAAGCATGAAAAACGTGATCACGCCATCGATATAGGCGGAATCGTATGCCGCGATGGAAGTGTTGCGCGTCGAAAAGCCGCCCGTGGCCATAGTGCCAAAGGCGTGGCAGATGCTCTCGAAGAGGTTCATGCCGCCAAACATCAAAAGCACAACCTGGGCCACGGTGAAGAATACGTAAACCTTCCACAGGCTCATGGCCGTATCCTTGATCCGGGGCTGGAGCTTGTCGGCCACGGGGCCCGGCACCTCGGCCTTGTAGAGCTGCATGCCGCCCACGCCCAGAAAGGGCAGAATGGCGATGGTCAAAACGATGATGCCCATGCCGCCCAGCCAATGCGTCAGACTGCGCCAGAAAAGGAGTCCCTTGGGCAGGGCCTCGATGTTGGTCAGGATGGACGCGCCCGTGGTGGTGAAGCCTGAGACGGATTCGAAAAAGGCGTCCGTGAAGGAGGGGAATCCGCCCAGGACAAAGGGCAGGGCCCCGAAAAAGGCACACGCGGCCCAACCCAGGGAGACAATGACCATTCCCTCGCGATGGTTGATGACCAACGGTTTGGGGCGCTTAAAGGAAAACATGAGAAAGGCGCCGGCCAGCACCGTCACGCACAGGGACAGAAAAAGAGGCGCCACGGAGTTGTCGTCATAGTACCAGCCGCAGGCCAGGGGCAGGAACATGCACAGGCCCACGCACAGCAGAATGAGCCCGGTGACGTGCAGGGCGATGGTCCAGCGCATCAGCCCTGCTCCTGTCCCCGGGACAGCATCCGCTCGACTCCGGGAATGGACTCGGTCAGGCTCAGGATGAAGAGTCGGTCGCCACGCTGTATCACGTCGAAGCCGGACGGAATGAGCACCGTGTCGGCGCGCATGATGCAAAGGACGAGCACGCCCTTGGGAAAAGCGAGGTCCTTGAGCGCCCGGCCCACGAGATCGGATTCAGGCCCGACCAGGGCCTCAAGGGCTTCCGCGCCGTCCTTGATGGCCACGGCCGAGAGCACCCCGCCTTTTCGCACATGCTTGAATATGCTGTTCACCGCCGAAAGCCGCGGGCTTACGATATGTTCAAGGCCGATGGCCCGCACCAGCGGCATGTACTCGATCTTGTTCAGGCGGGTGATGGCCATGGGCGTGCCCAGCTTCTTGGCCAGAAGCGAGGCGAGGATGTTGCTCTCCTCGTTGCCGGTCATGGTCACGGCCACATCCATGGCGCCGATGTTTTCTTCGAGAAGCGCCTCCTGATCCGTGCCGTCTCCGACCAGAACCACGGTCCGGTCCAGTTCTCCGGCCAGCACAGCACAACGCTCGGGGTCCTTGTCCATCAGCTTTACATGAACGGGCTTTTTTTCCAGGGCGCGGGCCAGACGCAGGCCGATGTTCCCGCCGCCGATGATCAGCACGCTGCTCTTCTTGCCGGAGCGGTTACCCAGAAAGGAAAATACTGACTGTAACTGGCTGTCCTCGCAGACAAAATAGACCAGATCCCCGTCAAGAATTTCATCGGAGCCCGTGGGCACGATGACCTTGTCGTCACGCACGATGGCCGCGACGATGAGCTGCATGTCACCGGCCTTACGGCGCAAGTCCACAAGGCTGGTCCCGGCCATCGGGTTGCCCGAGGTGATCCAGGTTCCGACGATCTTGATCCGCCCGTCTGCAAGATCGCAGATGTCAACGGCTCCGGGGGCGCGCAGCATGTGCTCGATGGTCCGCACCACCTCGACCTCCGGATTGATGATGATCCCGATGCCGATGCCCTTGGCCAGCTGCTGCCCGTACGCCGTGTACTCGTCGTTGCGGATCCGGGCCAGCTTGGTCAGCCCCGGGGCAAGCATGTTGGCGAAGGTGCAGGCCATGAGATTGATCTCGTCGCTGTCGGTCACGGCCAGCAGCATGTCGGCCTTGGTGATGCCGGCCTCGCCCAGCACAAGCGGGCTGCAGCCGGAGCCTTCAAGCACCTGCACGTCCATGTGTTCGAGAATGCGCTGCAGCACGGCAGGGTTGCGGTCGATGACCACCACATCCTTGTTTTCGGAGGCCAGTCGTTTGGCAATGTGAAATCCGACTTCTCCAGCTCCGACAATAATGGCTTTCAAGCAAATAGCTCCGGTTTTGGTAGACTAGCGGCCCGTTTGCACGGGCCAGGGAGAGCACTCCCGCGCCGGTGCATAACCGGCCGCGAAGGCATCCCGCAAGGAGGAAAAATATACCCGGTTGGAGGCACCGACCTTGCGTCCCTGCCTGCAGGACAATGTATGAAAACGCTTGCTGCTCTTCGTGCCGACATAGCCGACCTTGGCGGCGGGGCCACTGAGAATCGCGGGCCAAAAACCCTTGCCCTGCTCCATGGCCGTTTTCTGGGCGGCAAGCAGGCGGCCGGCCAGCGCCCTGTCCTTGTCCGACGCGTGAGGATAGACGAAAGCCGCGCCTTCTTCAATCATGATCAGGTTGACCATCCGTCCGTCCGCAAGCCGCGCGATTCCGACCAATCGTCCATGACGATCCGTGCCGAGCTCCTTTTCTTCCAAATCGAGGAACTGGCCGGAAACCAGGGAAAAAAGCATCTCCCGGGACTGCCTGCCGTATTGCTGCCCGGACTTGCCCCCACGTGAAATCTCCGGCGCGTCGATGCCGCGCAGCCGCAGGCGCTCCCCTCCGTCCAGAATCACGGTGTCCCCGTCCAGAACCGCCTGAACCCCGACCCGCCACGTCTGGGCCGAAACGCCCTGCGCCGTAAACACCAGCGCCAGGGCGACGGCCAACACCTGAAACAGCGGCCCAAAAAAGAAGGCAACCCAGGAGGTTGCCTTGCGATTTGCGGTCACGTTCAGGCTAGGACTCATAGTATGAGCGCAGCTGCTGACTGCGCACGGGGTGGCGCAGCTTGCGCAGGGCCTTGGCCTCGATCTGGCGGATGCGTTCACGGGTGACGTTGAAGAGCTTGCCGACCTCTTCCAAGGTATGGTCGCTCTTCTCGCCGATGCCGAAACGCTTGCGCAGGACCTGCTCCTCGCGCGGGGTCAGGTCGGACAGCACCTGGGCGATCTGCTCGGCCAGCTTGGTGTTGACCACCTCGTCGGCCGGGGCCACGGCCTTCTTGTCCTCGATGAAATCGCCCAGGCTCGAATCTTCTTCGTCACCGATGGGCGTCTCCAGGGAAATGGGCTCCTTGGCGATCTTGAGCACCTTCTTGACCTTCTCCAGCGGGTAGTCCATGCGCTCGGCGATCTCCTCCGGGGAGGGGTCGCGGCCCAGCTCCTGGACCAGGTAGCGCGAGGTGCGCACCAGCTTGTTGATGGTCTCGATCATGTGCACCGGGATGCGGATGGTGCGGGCCTGGTCCGCGATGGCGCGGGTGATGGCCTGACGGATCCACCACGTGGCGTAGGTCGAGAACTTGTAACCTCGCTGGTACTCGAACTTGTCCACGGCTTTCATGAGGCCGATGTTGCCTTCCTGGATGAGGTCCAGGAACTGCAGGCCGCGGTTGGTGTACTTCTTGGCGATGGACACGACCAGTCGCAGATTGGCGCGGATGAGCTCCTGCTTGGCGTCCAGGGCGTCGGTGTTGCCCTTACGGATGCGCCACAGGATCTCTTCCAGCTGCTCCACGTCGTGCATGGCGTTTTCCTGCAGCTTGCCCAGGATCTCGATCTTGCCGTTGACCATTTCCTTGAAGGAGAAGAGCTCCTCCATGGTCATGCCGAGCTGGTCGGCGGCGGCCACGGGATTGATCGTGCGGGCGTCGAGCTGCTTGAAGATGCCGAAAATCTCGTCCTGGGATTTGCCCAGCGACAGGATGTAGGCCGAAAGATCGCGACGACAGTTGTGCATCTGGCGCACGTAATCGCCCACGGTCTCGATGATGCGGTCGATGAGCGTCTTCTCAAGTTTGATGTCGCGCAGGCACTGCACAACGCCTTCCTTGTAGTCCATGATCTTCTTCTGGACGCCGAAAACGCGCTTGTCGAGGGTCGCGCACTCGTCGAGACGGGTGTAGAGGGGCTTCTTTTTGCGGTAGATGTTCTTCACATCCTCCAGAAGCTTGATAACGCGCTCGCGCTGGTTCATCTCCTCTTCGGAGGGGTCGTCTTCCTCGATGGTCTTGACCACGTCTTTGAGCTTCATGCGGCCTTTTTTCAGGTCCTCGCCCACGCGCACCAGCTCTTCCACGGCCACGGGCACCTCGACCAGGGCGTACATGACTTCAAGCTCGCCGGCCTCGATCTTCTTGGCGATGTAGACCTCGCCGTCACGGTCCAGAAGGCCCACGGCACCCATCTCGCGCAGATACATGCGCACGGGGTCGTTGCTGCGGGAGGAATAGTCAGCGCCGTCCTCGTCTTCGGCCAGCTCCAGCTTTTCCTCTTCCTTGGGCTCCTCGCCGTCATCCTCGGCGATCTCGATCCCGCGACTAAGCTTCTCATCGACGATATCAATGTCCAGCTGATCAAAAATGACAATGATTTCTTCTATCTGTTCCGGAGTGTTTACTTCGGAAGGCAAGGCCTTGTTGAGTTCATCGAAGGTCAGAAATCCCTTTTTCTTTCCCTCGGCAATAAGCGCCTGAATTTGCTGAACATCCTTGATATTGCTCATCCGTTCCCCCCAAAGTTGATAAAAACTTTTCGTCCGCCGACGTGAAAATCCTTTCTCAGCACTGTGTCTTGGCCTGAATCAAGGCCAAGAGACGAAGCTCTTCCTGAAAATCACCGCTCTGACGGGCTTTGCGCAACCCAAAGTTGAGACTCTCCAACTCTCGGCGCTGGCCCGTCTGACGCAAAAAATTCTGAACCTCGTCCCATTCGCTCCGGCCGTCATCAACCGTGACGTCGGTTCGCATCTGGCACTGAACATAAAACTGCTTCTCGCCCTGATCCATGCGGCTCAGGACTTCATGCGGGCTGACCCCGAAAATCTTGCTCCAGAAAATTTTGCCCCGCTCCGTGGCCAGAGCCTCGCCAAGCCCGAGCTCGTGCAGCTGTCCGTGATATTCGGGAAAACGCACGGCAAAGGCCAACAGATTCCTGTCCAGCTGGGAAGGCTTGCACTGCTCCAGACCTGCAGGGGCCGACGCGGCAACGCCCGTGCCTTTTTCATCCAGCGTGCGACGCAATTCGGTTTCCGAAAGTCCGAGTCCCGCTGCCAATTTGGGAAGGTAAAAGGACTTCCAGTCCAGCTTTCCAAGCCGCGACATGAAGCCAATGGCCCAGTTCAGCACTTCCTTGGGCGACTGGTTGGCGGACAGCTGTCGCAGACAGTAATCAAGACCGTCCGCCGCCTGGGCGGAAAGCTCCAGCAGGCTCTCCCGGCCGTTCTTCTGCAGCACGGAGTCCACGTCCTCGCCGTCCGGCAGGCACAGCACCCTGCATTTGAGGCCCTGCGAAAGGATCATCTCCGCGCTGCGCAAGGCTGCCTTGCGGCCCGCGTTGTCTCCGTCAAAAACAAGATCGACCTGACCGACCAAACCGGAAAGACGATGCACCTGCTCGGGAGTGAGTGCCGTGCCCAGCACCCCGCAGCTGTTTTCGAACCCGAACTGATGCAGACTGAGCACATCCACATACCCCTCGGTCAGCAGCACGCTCTTGGAGTGAGACATGGCGCGCCTGGCCTGATACAGGCCGTAGAGATGCTCACCCTTGGTGTAGATGGGCGTCTCGCTCGAATTAAGGTATTTCGGGCCGTCTCCGTCCACCAGGCTGCGGCCGCCAAAGGCCACGGTCTGGGCCGACAGGTTCATGATCGGAAAAATAAGCCTCTCGCGGAACCGGTCGTAATAGGAGCCCTTGGCTGACTTGCTGACCAGCCCCGCCTTTTCGGCGAGGACCTCGGAAAAACCGCGCCCGCGCAAATGGTCGCGTAGCTCGTTCCATGCGGCCGGAGCCCAGCCAAGGCTGAATCGGTCCACGATTTCCGGGGCCAGTCCGCGCCCGCCGATATAGTCGCGCGCGGTTTTTCCCGGTCCGCGACCCAGCATCTCTTTGTAGAAGACCGCCGCAAGGGCATGCATATCCAAGCATTCGGAGCGGGAAATTTCTCCCGGCGCCCTGTATTCGGGACGCTTCCGAACTTCCAGACCCGCCTCTCGCGCCAGCGCCTCGACGGCTTCGCCGAATTCCAGGCCATTTATGGCCCTGTAGAATTCAATGATATCGCCGGAAGCCTGGCATCCGAAACAATAATAAAAGCCCCCTTCCGGATTGACCGAAAAGGACGGCTTGGTTTCCTGATGGAACGGACATGGAGCGACCAGTCTGGTGCCGGAGGGCCTGAGCTCAACGTGTCTTCCGATCACGTCCTCGATGCGCAGGCGGGCCTTGATCTGGGCGATCAGTCCTTGGTCGAACGTGCTCATCCGGCTCCGATGAAAAAAATTAATCCGCCAAGGCCACCTTGGTCACGCCGTCACCACCCTCATCCGCATTGCCCAGACGAAAATCGCCAACGGCCCGGGATCGTTTCAGGTGCTCATGCACCACCCGACGCATGGCGCCCGTGCCCATCCCGTGTATGATCTCGACTTCGGTCCGTCCGGCGAGCAGGGCCTTGTCCAGAAAACGGGACAGCTCCGATTCGGCCTCGTCGGCTCTCATTCCCCGCAGGTCGAGGCGCAGGGGAGTCACCGGGGCGGGCGCGCTTCTGAGCACGACCTTTCCGCCATCGGATTTGTCCTTGGCCGAAATCCGCACATCAGACAGCCCTACCCAGAGCGAAACACCGCCAACATCAAGGCGCACACGCTCTTTCTTGCCGTCGATTTCCCGCACCAGACCCGTTTTGTTCCAGGGCAGATAAAGCAGGACCTGCCCTTGGGCAATGGCCTGGATGGAAAGTTTCTCGACAGTCTCGTCAGTTTGTGGCGTTTGAGCCACGCTGTCGCGCAGCCGGGCGACCTCTTTCATGGCTTCCTTGCGGCCGAGACGGCCTTCACGCCACTGGCGCATGATCTCCTGGGAAGCCTCGCGCAATTCCTTTTGCATGCGGCCTCTTTCCTGATCGAGTTTCTCCAGCTTGCGGGCAAACTTGAGTTCAAGCTCCCGGGTACGGACCCGGGCCTTGTCAAGTTCCTCTTCCTTGTCCGCCGCCAAACGATTGAGACGTTCGAAAATCTCTTCGGCGTCGCCCGCATCCAGGTACAAATAATCCTGGGCCCGCGCCAAAATGGACTCGGGCAGTCCCTGCTCCCGGGCCACATCGAGGGCACGGCTGGCGCCAACCTGATCGTAGCCGAGCTTGAAGAGCGGCTTTCTGGTGTCCGGAGAAAAAATGACCGAAGCGGCGCGGACCCCGTCCTTGGAAAGTCCGTAGGCCTTCAGCGCAGGAAAATGCGTAGCCGCCCCGACCCAGGCTCCGCGCTCAAGCAGTCCGTCAACCACGGCCTGAGCCAGGGCCGCGCCCTGACTGGGATCGGTGCCGACACCGAATTCATCCAGAATGACCAGGGTGCGCTCGTCGATCCTCGGCCAGACCTCGCTGAAATGACGGATCTGAGCCGTGAACGTGGACAGGCTCTGCTCGATGGACTGCTCATCGCCCATGGACACGACAAAATTGTTCCACAGCGGCAGCGTGCTGCCCTCGGCCGCGGTGACGGGCAGCCCGGCATGGGCCATGAGACCAAGCAACCCGAGGGTTTTGAGGCACACCGTCTTGCCGCCGGCGTTGCCGCCGGTGATGATGAGCACGCGCTGCCCCTCGTGCAACTCAAGATCCACGGGCACGACATTGTCCTGTCCGAAGACCAGGAGCGGGTGCCGTGCCTGGGCCAGAGCCAGCGGCGCGTCGGGCGCGATATCGACGACATGGCCATCGGTGTGGCGGGCAAAATGACAAATGGCCAGCAGCTGGTCAAAGCGTATCAGCTCGTCGAAGGTGCGCTCGATGGCAACCTGTTCCATACGGACAAGCTCACTTAAAAACCGCAGGACCTTCTGCTCTTCGGCGCGCTCCTCCTGCTTGTATTCCTGCAGGTCGTTGTTGAGTTCGACCAAAAAAAGCGGCTCGAAATAACAGGTCTCCCCTGTCTGGGAATAGTCATGCACGATGCCCTTCAGCCGGCCCTTGAAATTGTTCTTGAGAGCCAGGACATAACGATCAGAGGAGATGGTCAGAAATTCATCCTGCAGAATGAACTGCAGGTCCTTGTTCTGAAAGAAATCCTGCACCTTGCGGGTGCACATCTGGTGCACGCGGCGGATTTCCTGGCGCACGGAATAGAGCTCGGGCGAAGCTTCGTCCCGAATCGTTCCGTCAGGGGAGAGGCAGCGTGACAGGCCGGACCAGGTCTTTGGAGGCAAAGTCAGCCCAGCGGCCAGGGCGGCCAGGCCGGGATAGCGATCCGCATTGGCGGCGCCGAGACGCTCCACAAGGGACGCGGCCACTTTAAGCATCTCCCAAAGTCCGATCAATCCGTCCACGTCGAGAAAGGCCAAGGGGTTCTTCAGATACGTGAAGACACCGGCCACGTCGGGAAAAGCCGCCAGACGCACATCCTTGGAGGCGCAGAAATGGATGGCCTCCCGCACCAGGGCCGAACGTTCGGCGATGCGCAAGGGATCGGTTTCGGGCAAAAGCGAAAGGCAGGCATCCCTGCCCGCCTCACTGACCGCGAAGTGCGAAAGATGCTGCAGGACCTTTGGGTATTCCAGCAGCTGCAATGTTCTTGAATCCATAGGATTACGACGAAAGCTTGGCGCGCACCAGCGCGCTGAGTTCCTTTCCGTCGACACGGCCGGCATGTTCGCCCATGATGGCGTTCATGACCTTGCCCATGTCTTTCATACCGGAAGCACCGAGGGTTTGGATGGTCATGGCCACAGCTTCTTCCAACTCTTGGGAAGAAAGGGCCGTGGGGAGGTAGGCGCGCAGTATGAGGTGCTCGCGCTCCTCGATTTCAGCAAGATCGATCCGGCCCGCAGCCCGGAACTGGTCAATGGATTCCTGGCGCTGCTTGACCTGCTTGGCCACGACATCCAGGATCTCGCTATCGGTCAATTCACGACGGAGATCGACCTGCTTGTTTTTGACGGCTGCCTTGAGCATTCTCAAGACAGCCACCTCGTCAGTCTTTTTGGCCTTGAAAGCGGTCAAATAGTCCTTTTCAAGGCGTTCAGAAAGACTCATTACATCACCTGCATTTTACGGATCTTCTTCAGCAGTCTTTTCTTGGCCGCAGCTTCCTTCTTCTTCTTCTGGATGCTGGGTTTTTCGAAATGCTGACGCTTTTTCAACTCGGAAAGGATACCGGCCTTCTCTACCTGCTTCTTGAACTTACGCAGGGAGTAGTCAAAAGTATCGCTGTCACCCATGTATACACCTGGCAAACGGATCACCTCCCGTTCTCGATCTGGTCCTGCCACCTGTCGGCGATCAGGAAACTTCGTCTTTTATGCAAACCTTCAAGGCATGGCAAGAAAAAAAGGGACAAAAAAAAGGGGCGCTCATGCAACCCCTTTTCAAAGCATCATGAAAATCAGGCTAGGAAATCTTTTCCTTAACGGTCTCGGCCAGAGACTTCAGGATAACCACGCCGACTCCGCTGCCTATGATGAAAAGCACAGCGTAGAGCACTCCGAAAAAAATGGCATGATCAGGCTGCCACCAGGGCAAATCCTGAGGCAGTGGGCTTTGAACAGTTTCCCCATGCAGCATAGGTCCCCCTCGCGGTAATTACTTGATTGCGTCTTTGAGTTCCTTGCCGGGCCGGAACTTGACAACCTTGCAAGCAGGAATCTTCAGTTCTTCGCCAGTGCGGGGGTTACGTCCGGTGCGAGCCTGACGCTCTTCAACCACGAACGTTCCAAAGCCGGTGAGGGTCATCTTCTTTTCGGTCACCAAGGTTTCCTGGACGGCCTTCAGAAATTCGGTCAGCGCGCGCTCGGCATTCGCCTTGGTCAATCCAGCCTTTTCCGCCATCTTTGCAACCAATTCAGCTTTCGTCATCAGTCTTCCTCCTTTGCAGTAAATTACCAACGGGTGCGTGAAACTCTCCAGAAGTCTCATGGGCTCACAACCGTCAACACTTGGCACATTCAGCCTGATCTTGAAATTTTCCGGACACGGCTGCGACACTTCCTACTGGAAGGAAAGAAACATGTCCATAGGGCTTCAGCACTTAGCCCACCGCCCTTTCCGGCGCAAACGCTCAGTCGGCAGGCAAACAGAATTTCACTTGCAAAGTCAAGCTTATTTTCAAAAAACTCCGGCAAACCCTGCCCTGACGGGCGTTTTCGGCAT
Organism: Desulfomicrobium apsheronum; assembly: GCF_900114115.1. Taxonomy (NCBI): domain Bacteria; kingdom Pseudomonadati; phylum Thermodesulfobacteriota; class Desulfovibrionia; order Desulfovibrionales; family Desulfomicrobiaceae; genus Desulfomicrobium; species Desulfomicrobium apsheronum. Next base: position 79,305 of record NZ_FORX01000007.1, read on the forward strand.
CTAGCCCACCCTATTTTGAGGGGACAAGAACCCTGGCCAGGGAGCGCAGTGCATCCGGGCTCAATTCCTCGGGTCGAATTCGTCTGTCAACGCCCAGATCCGCGCACCACGCCTCGACCGCCCCGGACCAGTGGGCCTTGAGAATGGTGCCCAACTGCTTGCGACGCTGCTGAAACAGGATCTTCACCGTCCAGGACAGTGCAGCGGCGTCATCCCAGGCCGGATCGGGCCGTGGCAAAAAGCGCACAATGGCCGAATCGACCTTGGGCTGCGGACGGAAAACATGGGGCGGGACCGTGAACACATATTCGCCACGCACGAAATTTCCGACCCATGCCGAGAGCGCCCCGTAGGTCCGGCTCCCTTCACTGGCCGTAAGCCGCAGGGCCACCTCCTTTTGAACCATGAAGAGCATGCTTCTAAAGGATCGGCACCGGCTGACCATTTCCCAGATCATGGGCGAGGCCACGTTGTAGGGCAGGTTGCCGATCAGGGAGAGGCCGGGCAGACGCCGCGTTCCTTCCCAGCAGAAATCCAGCCCGTCGGCATGCACCACGCCCACGCTGGGGAATTCCGATTTGATCCAGCTCACCAGTTCCGAGTCCTTTTCAAGAGCCATGACCGGGCCGTCATGCCCGGCCAGGATGCGGGTCAAGGCGCCTCTGCCCGGGCCGATCTCGAGCACCGGGTCTCCGGGCGCAAGCTCAAGGCTGGCGACAATGCGCCTGCAGATGTTGGGATCGGACAGAAAATTCTGCCCAAGGGAACGCTTGGGGGCGAAAAAGGACGATCTATCCACGGCGAGGCATCCGGCGCTGCCGTTCGAGCCGGCGTTTGGCACGGCGGTCATGATAGATGAGCACGGCGCGAAGCGTGATGAAGTACGTGACAACGGCCAGCGGAATGCCGGCGATGAATCCGCCGAGGGTGGTGATGAGCAGCCACTTCCAGCTGCGCTGCAAAAGATCCAGGAGCGGGAGGTTCAGGAATTCGTGGATGCTCAGATGCGCAACTTCCACAGGAACGAAAACCTTGCCCAGCATGTACAGCAGGGGAAAAATCAGGGCCCAGTTGAAGGGATTGCTCCACCAGGTGCCAAGAGCCGCGGCGATTACATTGCCGCGCAGGACAAAGGCCAGGGCCACGGCTATGGCCATCTGCAGGGACAAGAACGGCAACGCGCCGGCGAACACGCCCAATGCCAGCCCCAGCGCGATGGACTCGGCAGGGGCCTTGATGCGCACGACGCGCAGGTAAGTGTAGCGGCTCAGGCGAGCGATCTTGACCCAGATTTTTTCCATGAATCCACATAAAAAAAGGCAGTTGGAACATCCAACCTGCCTTGGTTTTCGGCGTATGCAAATATCCTTCGTCGCCGATGTATTGCCCTGCCGTGCGGATTGTCAATTCATTTCAATCCGCACCGCGCCAGACTCCGGCGAGTCTGCAAAAGAAGAGGGGCAGGACGAACCGCCTGCCCCGAACATCAAGCCACCGGAGGAGTGAACACTCGCGTGGCCATATCCCTGTCCATCATGAACAGCCCACCGCCGTCGGTTCCGAGAAGGCGCAGCTTCTGCACGACCTCGTTCACGCTGTCCTCTTCCTCGACCTGCTCTTCCACGAACCAGCCCAGAAAATTGGCCGTGGCGTGGTCCTTTTCCTCGATGGCCAGGTTCATCAGGTCGTTGATGCGGCTCGTGATGTAGGCCTCGTGGTGGCGTGCGGCTTCCATGGCCGCCAGGGGGCTCTCCCACTCGAACTGGGGCTTCTCGATGGCTTCCAGGGTGACCCGGCCGCCACGTTCGCTCAGATAGTTGAAGAACTTCATGGCGTGGAAGGTCTCCTCCTGATTCTGAACTGTCATCCAATTGGCGAAGCCATTCAGATTCCTGTCCTTGAAATAGGCCACCATGGCCAGGTAGAGATAGGCGGAAAACATTTCCGCGTTGATCTGATCATTGATCGCTTTTTCCATATTGGCACTGATCATCGGGAACTCTCCTTGAAAACAGTTTGAAATTAGATCAGCTTCTTGACCGCTTCAAGCACCGCCGCATAGTCCGGCTCGGAGGTCAGCTCAGGCACTACCTGCACGTAGGCCACCTTGCCGTTCGCATCGACCACGAAGATTGCCCGGGCCAAAAGACGCAAGCCGTCGATGAGCACGCCGTACGCCTGGCCAAAGGACGCGGTCTGATAGTCGGAAACAGTCTGCACGTTCGTAACGCCCGCGCTACCGCACCAGCGTTTCTGGGCAAAGGGCAGGTCCATGCTCACGGTCAGGATCTTGACCTTGTCACCCAGGTTTTGGGCTTCCTGATTGAAACGACGCGTCTCCATGTCGCAGACCGGAGTGTCCAGCGAGGGCACTGCGGAAATCACCACTACCTTGCCCTTGAAATCGGCAAGGGACACCGGACCAAGATCATTGTCGACCACGGTGAAATCGGGAGCGTCCATGCCGGGAGTGATCTCCGGGCCGAGCAGGGTCAGGGGATTCGTCTTCATTGTCACTACGTTATCTCTTTTCATCGTGAACTCCATTGTTTGAGGCCTCGGTACCGCAGCACGCCACGGCAAAACCGATCCGGCCGGTTTATCTGTAGCAGTTTGCAATCTAATGTTTGCATCCATTCGCGCAAGGGGGAAGAGTGCATTTTCGATCCGGAAGATGTCTTTTTGCCTTAAACCGCTCGGCCCCGTCCTCTGGCCAACCGACCCGGCCCCTGCTACACCGCCTCCCATGCACGCACCCCTACTGGTTTTCCTCGGCCTGGACGGCCTGCCCTGGTCCCTGGCCCAAAATCTCTGCGCCCAGGGTCTGCTTCCCAACCTCGCCGCCGTCGCGGGCTCTCCCGGGTGCCGGGCCATTCGGGCCGAGCTGCCCGAGCTCTCGCCAGTGAACTGGACCAGCCTCTTCACCGCCTCAAGCCCCGGCGAGCACGGGGTTTTCGGGTTCACGCGCCTGGACCCTCAAAGCTACGAGCTTCAGTTCACGGACTTCACCCATGTCCACGGAGCCACGATCTTCGAGCGATTGGCGGACAAAGGTCTCTTCGCCAAGGCCCTGAACATGCCCAATCTGGCTCCCGTTCGCCCCATGCGGGCCATGCTCGTGGCCGGATTCCCCGCCCAGGACCTGCGCACGTCCGTGCATCCTCCGGCGCTGGCGGGCATCCTGACCGACCACGAATACACCATCGAGGCCGACACCGTGCGCGGCGCCACGGACCCGGGCTTTCTGCTCGAAGACCTGCACCGCAGCCTGGCCTGCCGGGAACGCGCCCTGGACCTGCTGTGGCCGGATATGGCCTGGGATGCCTTCTTCTTCGTGCTGACGGAGACCGATCGACTCGGTCATTTTCTCTTTCCCGCGCTGGTCGAGCCCTACCATCCGTGGCGCTCCGAAGCCTTGCGCTTCATGGCCGCCTGGGACCGCCTCATCGGAAAATTCTTCGAACGCTATCATGACCTGCCCGGCCCCAAGCGCCTGCTGATCATGGCCGATCACGGCTTTACGACCCTCACGCAAGAGGTGGACCTCAATGCGTGGTTGCGCGACCAAGGGCTTTTGCACCTCTCCCGCCAGCCAACCAGCGAGTGGGACACGCAGGCCATGGCCCCATCCACGCGGGCCTTTGCCCTTGACCCGGGACGCATCTACCTGCACACAAAGGGGCGTTTTGCACACGGCGGCCTCTCCGCCGCCGAGGCGGACCAGCTCGGCCAGAATCTGGTCCGCGCCCTGTCCGGCCTGACCCACAATGGCCGCAAGATCATTCGCCACGCACACCTGGGCCGGGAAATATATCATGGTTCACAGGCCCATCTCGCCCCGGATCTGGTGCTGGTCCCAGAGCCCGGGTTCGACCTGAAGGGCAAATTCGGCCGTACCGGAATGTTCGGTCATTTCGGCCGCCAGGGCATGCACACGGCCGACGACGTGTTTTTTTACGATTCCATGGGCTCCTCCGCCCGCACACCGACAGAGGTCGGCCAGACAATTCTGGACCACTTCGACATTCCCGCCACCACTTTTGGGGCCTGAAAACATCATGCACATCGACTATCAAAACGACCTGAATCCCGCCCAGCACGAGGCCGCGACCACCCTTGACGGACCGATCCTAGTCATCGCCGGCGCCGGCTCGGGCAAGACCCGCACCATTGTCTACCGCCTGGCCCGGCTGGTCGAGTCCGGCGTGTCCCCGGCCGAAATCCTGCTCCTGACCTTCACCCGCAAGGCCTCCTCGGAGATGCTGCACCGCGCGGAAGGGCTCCTTGGCCACCAGGGGCTCGGAAACGTGCGCGGCGGCACCTTTCACGGTTTCGCCTACTCATTGCTCAAACAGCACGCCGGGCTGCTCGGCTTCGAGCGCGGGGCCACGGTCATGGACCGCTCCGACGGAGAGGAGATACTGAGCCAGGCCAAGGATCGCCTGAAAATCGGCAAGGGCGACCGCAAATTTCCCAAGCGGGCCACCGTGCTCGGACTGTACAGCAAGAGCCGCAACAAGGAACTAACCCTTGAACAGGTGCTGCGCCAGGAGGCCTACCATCTCGGCGCCTACGAGGACGACCTCACCCGCCTCCTCGAAGAGTACGAGCGCATCAAACGCGAATGCGGCCTGCTGGACTACGACGACCTGCTCTTTCTGCTGGAGCGTCTGCTGACCGAGCACCCGCACGTCCGCGAAGCGGTGACCTCGTCCATCTCCCACATCATGGTCGACGAATATCAGGACACCAACCTCGTGCAGGCGCGACTGGTACGTCTTCTGACCAAGCCCGGCGACACCAGCCCCAACGTCATGGCCGTGGGCGACGACGCGCAGTCCATCTATGCCTTTCGTGGCGCCAACGTGCGCAACATCCTGGATTTTCCCAAGATATTCCAGGGCACCCGCGTCATCAAGCTGGAGCAGAACTACCGTTCCACCCAGCCTATCCTGGAACTGACCAACGCCATCCTGGACGGCTTTCGCGACAAGTTCGCCAAGCGTCTCTTCTCCGAGCGCACCGACTCCCGCCTGCCGGAACACGTGCTGCCGTTCTCGGACCGCAGCCAGGCCCGTCTGGTCACGGCCAAGGTGACGGAACTCGCGCGCACCTATCCCCTGGACCAGATCGCCGTTCTCTTTCGGGCGGGGTATCAATCGTATCATGTGGAAGTGGAGCTGAACAAGATCGGGCTCGGGTTTCGCAAATACGGGGGGATAAAATTCTCCGATGCCGCGCACATCAAGGATGTCCTGGCCTGTCTGCGGCTCGGCCAGAACACCTCGGACCTGCCTGCCTGGCAGCGCATCCTCGGCAATGTACCCGGCATCGGCCCCAAAAGCGCGCAAAAAATCCACCACGCGGCCATGATCAACGATCAGGCCTTCATCAAGGCCCAGCGCGCCAAGCGTCCGGCCCTCGACGAGTTGCTGCGCGTGCTCGACACCCTGCGCACCCAGGTCATGCGACCGTCCACGGCCATCACCTTCGTACTCGAATACTATCAACCGGTCCTGCGCGAGAAATTTCCCGACGACTACCCACGCCGCGAAGCGGGACTCGAGGAACTAACCCAGATCTCCCTGAGTTATGACGACATCCCCGCCTTTTTGGGCGATCTCAGCCTTGACAGCCCCGACGCCGAGGAGGACCGGGGCCAGGCCGTGACCCTGTCCACTGTCCATTCGGCCAAGGGTCTGGAGTGGGACGCGGTGCTGGTCATTGATCTGGTCGAGGACCGCTTCCCCTCGCGCCACGCCATGAACGACAACGACGACTTCGAGGAGGAGCGCCGCCTTCTGTACGTGGCCTGCACCCGCGCCCGCGACAGCCTGACCCTCTTTTCCCCCGAAACCCTCTACAGCCGGGAACTTTCGGCCACCACTCCGGCCCGGGTCAGCCCCTTTCTGCAGGATATCCCCTCTCACCTCATGTCCCGGTACCGCGAACAGTTCACGGGCGGCGTGGGCCTGCAGACCCTGCCCACGCCACGCCGCGCACCGGAAGGTACGTCTCCCCAGGGCTCCCGCCCCGGTCCGGGCGAAGATTTCGCGGCCTCGGCGCCACGGACCTCATCCAGCACCCAGACCCCGGTGCAAGGCACCTACTGCCGGCACAAGATCTTCGGCCGCGGCAAGGTGGTCCAGCGCGTGGAGCCGAACAAATACAAGATCAACTTCCCCGGATTCGGACTCAAGCTCATCATCGAGGATTTCGTGGAACTGGAATAAAAAACGGGGCGCATCCGGGGCGCGTTTGCCGGACACGCCCCGCTTTCATGCCGTGGCAGGATTTTTTGAAGGCCCCTCAGCAGACCATGACCTTGACGTGGGCGAAAAGCGCATCGTCCTCCACTTCCTGACCCAGCCGGGCAAAGATGGCCTTGAGAGCCTGACATTCCGTGGCAAAGATGTTTTCGTCCCCAATGCGCTCATAAAGGCCGGTGGCCCGCATCACGTCGAGAACCTGCTTCTTGAGCCCCGAAAAGACGATCTGCACTCCTGTCTCGCGCAGCTGCCCCACCAGATTCTGCAGCATCTCCTCGCCCGATGAATCCATGGAATTGATGGCGTCCCCGACGACGAGCAGAAATTTCGCATCCTTGTGTTCGGCCACGGCCCCCAGCACCATGTCCTCGAAATAGGTCACGTTGGCGAAATACAACGAGCCGTCGAAGCGCATGACCGTGACCAGGGTCGAGGTGGCCAGGGCCTTGTGCACGCTCACGTCCCGCAGGGTTCCGTCGGCATAGCGTCCGAGCACCGCCACGCGCGGGGCCATGGTGCGAAAGAGGTAGAGGCCGATGGACAGGGCCGCCCCTGTCATGATGCCCTTGTCCAGATGCGGCGCGGCGAGCAGCGTCACGGCAAATGTCACCAGGGCGACGACACCGTCTCCCCGGTTGGCCTTCCAAGTGTGCATGAAGGCATGGGGCGTGACCAGGCTGGTGACCGCCATGACGATGATCACGGCCAGCACGGCCTTGGGCAGATGGTGGAGCAGAGGCGTGAAGAACAGCAGGGTCACGGCCACGAAGACACCGTTGAAGACCATGGCCAGCCCCGTCTTTGCCCCGGCCTGCATGTTGATGGCCGAGCCGGTGAAGGAACCGCAGGCCGGATAGGCCTGAAAGAAAGACCCTCCGATGTTGGCCAGGCCCTGGCCGATGAGTTCCTGATTGGGATCGACATGCTGCCGCGCCTTGCTGGCCATGGCCTTGGCCATGGAGATGGACTCCATGAAGGCGACCAGGGCGATGATCAGGGCCGAAGGCAGCAATTGCATCACGGCATCGAGGCTGAGCGTCGGGATGGTCAGGGCCGGGAGCCCCGCCGGGACCGGTCCGACAACATCTCCGCCCCCGACCAGCTTCATGACGCCATGATCGACGCTCTTGATGTGCCAGGCACGGTCATCGGTCTGCATGCCCTCCGGGGAGTCGCCAAGCAGATAGAGACGCCCGTTCTCCTCGCCCTCGGGGCGCACGAAGCGCAGTTGCCGCACACCGCGTAGAAGCTCGTTGTGCCGTCTCTCCATGGAGCGCATGTCCAGCCGCGCGAGCTCGGTCTGGTGCCTCAGCCCAGCGGCCATCCACACGGAGCCGTCCTTTTCCGCCTGCCGCTGGCGGGCGGAAAGCTCGGCCACCTCGCTGCCCAGATGTTCCATCCGCCGCAGATTCTCTTCATATTGGGCTACCAGTTCCCTGGCCTGAGGGGTTGCCAGATCATCCAGCACGGCGGTCCCGCGCTGGTCGTAGCCGATGGCGGCGCTGACCACGATGGTGATGACCACCGCGACAAGAACGCTGGCCTTGGACAGGGCCGGAATCCTCTTGATGACGAGAATGAGGGCCAGCCCGAAGAAGGTCATGCCCAGAGTCGGCAAATGGGTTTGCGGGAGCAGCTGGAGCATTTCCCAGACATCTCCCAGAAAAAAGTCACTGCGGCCCTTGGGGATGCCCAGCAGCAGATCCAGCTGGGAAAGACCGATGATGATGGCGGCCGCGTTCATGAATCCCAGGATGACCGGGTGGGACACGAAATTGACGATGGTTCCGAGTTTGACCACGCCCAAGAGAAGCTGCACGAGACCCACCAGAAGGGTCAAAAGCAGCGCGAAACCGATGTATTCTGGCGTGTTCGAGACCGCAAGCGGAGCCACGGCAGCGGCGGTCATGAGCGAAACAATGGCCACCGGCCCCGTGGCCAGCTGTCTGGACGATCCCCACATGGCCCCGATGATGGCCGGCACAAAGGCCGTGTACAGGCCAAAGTACAGCGGCAGACCCGAAAGCTGGGCATAGGCCATGGCCTTGGGGACAAGCACCAGCGCGCCGGTGATCCCGGCCATCAGATCGGCCCGCACGACCAGCGCGCTGAGCGGAAACCAAGCGAGAAAGGGAAAGAATCGCAAAAGCCTGACCGACATGAGACCGTTCCTTGTCAGATGATTCGAAGAAGAAGCCAAAACCCACAGCACGCACCCGGCGACTGTTGAATTCCGCGGAAGCCTTTCAAAAAGCGTTCTGGCAAGGCGCGAGCCGATTCCGGAGGGTGAAGTGTAGCTTACCTACATGAGCCCTCCGGAATCGGGGAGCAACGCAGTCCAGAACGTTTTTTGAAAGGCTTCCTAGGCGGTGACCACCAGCACCGCGCAGTGCGCCCACCCGCAGACCTCCTTGGTCACCCGGCCGCCGAACATTTTGGGTAGCGGCCCCGAAGCCATGCCGCCGATCATGATCATGTCCACTTTGCGTTCCTCTGCGGCGCGCACGATGATGTTCGATGCATGCCCGACCCCGGCCACGGCCTCGAAATGAATCCGCGGCCACTTTTCCCGGCCTCGGGCACAGATGTCCTCGACCATTTTTTCGGCCTCGGGCAGACCGCTCTCCCGCCGCGCAACCGCCACGAAGGTCAGCCTCTCCAGGGTCACGCAGCAGATTCCCAGACTCAGGGCTTCCTCGACAGCCAGGCGGCTGTTGGGCGAATCGTCCACGGCCACCAGCACATGGGACCCGGTCATCGTGAAATCCTTGGGGAGCATGAGCACCATGGGGAAACCGAGCCCGATGACCTTCGAAGTCATGCTGCCCACCATCAGGTACAGCCGTCCGGCCCGGCCGTGGCGGCCCATGATGATGACATCGGCCTCGCGCATCATGGCCTGCTCGACGATGGCGTGCTCAGGCACCGAGGAACCGACCACCACGGTCTCGCACTCCACCCCGCTGTCCCTGGCCATCTTGCGGATGTCTTCCATGTACGGCCCGATCTCCTGCTGAGCGCGGGTGACCTTGGCATTGGCGGATTTGAGGGATTCGACATCGATTTTGACCACATACAAAGCAATCAGCCGGGCACCGCAGGCCTGCCCGAAAAAAATGGCCTCCTGCAGCGCTCCATCACTGAAAATGGAGCCGTCCGTGGCCAGAAGCAGGGTCTTGGCTTCACCCAGAAGGCTGGTGGAGAAGCGGTTCATGCGCGCTCCGAGGTTGTGGTTGAAAACGTATCAAATGAATCAAACGCTACCCTTTTCGCAATTTCAATACAAGCATCGCCCCAAATTTCACTAGGAAACCGTCTTGTGGTGAGCACCGAAAAACCACGAAGGATGAGCGAGGGCGATTCGAAGGCGCCTTGCATTTGACGGGCAAAATGGCGGGCGGTAAGCATGATTTTCGAGGCCCCAAAACCGCAGCAAGGATATTTTTCATGAACCCTCGCGTCATCGGCACCGTCCGCTCCCATCTTGTCAGCCGCGACCAGTGCCCGAAATACGGCGATACCTCCATGCCCCCGGTCTGGATCGAACTGGCCCCGGATTTCGAGCCTGCAGCCACAGACCTGCAGGTCGGAGACGCCATCCTGGTCCTGACCTGGATGCACAAGGGCGATCAGGGCGTGCTGCGCTGCCACCCGCAGGGAAACCGCGAACTGCCCATGCGCGGCATCTTCTCGACCCGTTCCCCCGACCGGCCCACGCCCATCGGCCTGCATGCGGTGCGCATCCTCGGCCGCGAGGGTCTGCGCTTGAAGGTGCACCCCCTTGAGGTCATCGACGGAACACCCGTCATCGACATAAAGCCCGACAACGCCCCGCCCCAAGGCGGGGCCGAATTCTCGTCCCTGGTCAATCCCGAAACGGGTCAGGCCATTCTCTCGGCCGCCCGCGACGGCTGGCTGCGTGGACTCTTCGCCGGATTCAACGGCAACGTGAGCATGCGCCAGGGGGAACGCGTTGTGATCACGGCAACGGGCAGCGCCAAGGGACACCTTGGGCCCCGGGATCTGGCCGTGGTCGACCTGGCCACGGGAACGCCCCTGACATCGGTGCGGGCCTCCTCGGAGCTTGCCGTGCACCTTGAAGTGTACCGCAACCAGCCCCTGGCCCAGGCCATCGTGCACACCCATCCGCCGAAACTTCTGGCCCTGTCCCTGCGCGCGGAAGGCCCCCTTCTTGACCTGCCCCTCTTTGAAGGCCGGGTCTTCGCCGACAAGCTGACCCGCGTGCCCGCCCACCGGCCCGGCACGCCGGAGCTTGGGCAGGCAGTGGGACTGGCCAGCAGGGATTTCGAGGCCGTATTCATGGACAACCACGGACTTGTCTGTCGCGGGGAAACCATGACCCAGGCCCTGGGACTCTCCGAAGAATTGGAAAGTCTGGCCGGGATCGCCATGCAGCGCTGAGCCCGAAGCCCGAGGGAGCGAGCCTGAGCTCGCCCCCTTTTATTTCTTCTCGATTTTAAAAATTATCTCTTGCCAAGTCCAAAAGTAAAATATATATACCCCGAGCATTTCTTGAGGGGATTCCTCCTTTTCCGCACGACCTTTCTTGAGCTTGTTCGCTCTTCGATCCGGTTCCACACGTTTTCGAAATGCTTGTTTCCCGCCTTGGACAGTCGGCCTCACGGTAAGGGCCCGGTTCCAGAGCCGGGTATTCTTTTGACCGCGAGGCCCATGCCCGCAAGGTATTAATATGACTACATTTTCCGATTTAGGCCTATCCGAACTGACCATCCAGGCTCTGTCCCGCAAGGGTTTCGAAGAGCCAACCCCCATCCAGATCAAGACCATCCCGGCCGTATTGACCGGGGAGAACGACATCGTCGCCCAGGCCCAGACCGGCACCGGCAAGACCGCAGCCTTTGGCTTGCCGCTGCTCGAAATGCTCGACCCTGAGATCCGCACGGTACAGGCTCTCGTCCTTGCCCCGACCCGCGAACTGGCCATCCAGGTTGCCGAGGAGATCAACTCCCTGCGCGGCGGCCGGACCATCAACGTCGCCCCCATCTATGGCGGCCAGTCCATGGATATCCAGCTCAGGAGCCTCAAGAAGGGCGTATCCGTGGTTGTCGGGACACCGGGCCGCGTGCTCGACCACCTGCGCCGGGGCAGCCTCAATCTCTCGGGCATCCGTTTTCTGATCCTCGACGAGGCCGACGAGATGCTGAACATGGGCTTTCTGGACGACGTGCTGGAGATCATGGAACAGACGGGCTCCGAAAAACGCACCATGCTCTTCTCCGCGACCATGCCGCCTGAAATCCTGCGCATCGCCAAGAAGTACATGGGCGATTATCAGGTCCTCCGGGCCGAATCCAACCAGCTGACCGCCCCCCAGACCGACCAGATCTACTTCGAAGTCGCCATGAGCGACAAATTTGAAGCTCTGTGCCGGATCATCGACATGGAGTCCGAATTCTACGGACTTGTCTTCACCCGCACCAAGGTCGACGCCGACGCCGTGTCCCAGCGTCTCATGGAGCGCGGTTACGACGCCGACACCCTGCACGGTGACATGTCCCAGAGCCTGCGCGAGAAGATCCTGATCAAATTCAAGAAGAAGCTGGTCACGATCCTGGTCGCCACCGACGTGGCCGCGCGCGGCATCGACGTGCATGACCTGACCCATGTCATCAATTTCGATCTGCCCCACGACCCGGAAGCCTACGTGCACCGCGTCGGCCGCACCGGCCGGGCCGGCAAGCAGGGCATCGCCATCACCTTCATCACGCCGTCCGAGTACCGCCGCCTGCAATTCATCAGCAAGCACGCCCGCACGGACATCCGCAAGGCCAGGCTGCCCAAGGTCTCCGATGTCATCGACATGAAGAAGGGCCGCATCCGGGCGGAACTGCAGGAGATCATGACCACGGAACCGGAGCTTGAGTTCATGGGCATGGCCCAGGAGCTCCTCGATCAGAGCAAGCCCCGCGAAACCCTGGCCGCCCTTTTGCAGTACATGTTCCAGGAGGAACTTGACGCCTCCAACTACAAGGAAATCGGAGACGCCTTCGTGGTGGACAAGACGGGCAAGTCCCGCCTCTTCGTGACCCAGGGCCGCAAGGATGGCCTGACGCCCAAGCGCCTGCTGACCTTCCTTGGCGACAAGTGCAACATCCCGCCCAAGAAAATCTGGGACATACAGATCATGGAAACCTTCGCCTTTGTTTCCTTGCCCTTCCATGATGCCGAAAGGGTGCTGGCCATGTTCAACAAGGGCAAGGGCACGGAACTGGCATTCACCAAGGCCAAGGCCCGTCCGAGCGCACCGGCCCCCAGAAGATAACACCCGAAATAATCGACAAAAAAAAGGCCGTGCAGTGATGCATGGCCTTTTTCATTTGAAAAGCCGCGCTCCCGAAAGGGGAACGCGGCTTTTTTTGCAATCCGGAAGGCAGGACTCAAGACCCCTAGGCCACGACGCCGTATGCCTTGGTCGGGGCGCCGCAGATCGGACACTTTTCGGTGGGCTCACCTTCGTGGATGTGACCGCAAATGCTGCAGACATAGTAATCCACAGCCGCCAGCTCACCCATCTGATCCGCCGCCTTGGAGTAGAGGTTTGCGTGGCATTCCTCTGCCTGGTTGGCGAAAACGAAATATTTCTCGGCCGCCTTTTCACCTTCGGCCTGGGCATCGGCGATCATGGCCGGGTACATGGACTTGAATTCATGGGTTTCACCTGCCACGGCTTCCTTGAGATTTTCGGCCGTGGACCCGATGCCCTTCATGAGGCGCAGGTGCGCATGGGCGTGAATGGTCTCAGCGTGAGCCGCAGCCCGAAACAATTTGGCGACCTGAGGCAGCCCCTCTTCCTCGGCCTTCTTGGCGAAAGCCAGATACTTGCGGTTGGCCTGGGATTCTCCGGCAAAAGCCTCTTTCAAATTCTCGGTGGTCTTGCTCATTGGTATTCTCCTTTGATGTTTTTATTATCAGGAATCATTCTCATCTTGCTAACGAATGCCCGTGCAAAGTGCAAGTACATTTTTTTGCAACACAAGGCCATGGCGGCAACGGGCCGCTTGGCGCACAATACCCCTAATCCCCTCAACCTTCTCCAAACATTCCGACTCCACCCCCCCCACAATCACGGCTAACACCCACCAGCACCTTAAGGTCCGTTGCCGGCATGGTCTTGAGGCGCGTCGGCTGTCTGACTGAGCCTTGCATCGTTTGTTGAATCGTTGCCGGGCGAACTGCCCAGAAATTTCCGCCCTGCACGCAACGGTTCAACTCTACGAGGCCCGCGAAGGAGTTCCGGCGGGCCTCAAGGCCATGGCGGCAACGGGCCGCCGATCGCGCAACACCCCTACCATAATCTTCTCCAAACAATGACTCTAGCCTCCGCACATTCACACCAAAATTTCTTCCTTCCACCTCTCAATTTGCGCTTGACGACAAAGTGAACGATCGTTAACTAGCCCCTCCATGGCAAAGAGACTCACCACCATAATCCGTCGCGAACAGATCGCCGAAGCGGCCCTCACACTGGTTGCCGACCAGGGTGTCGGGGCCCTCACTGCGCGCAACGTGGCCCGCGCCGTGGGCGTGACCGCGCCGGCCCTGTACAGGCATTTTCCCGGCGGCAAGGCCGATATCCTGGCCAGCGTCCTGGACCTGCTCGACGACGTCAAGGCCGAAGGAATCCGTCAGGCCTTCAAGGAACCTAGCCCCGCACTGACCAAGCTGCGTCGCTGCTACGACCTGCACATCAGCGTGGTCGAGCGCTACCGGGCGCTACCGAACCTCGTACTCTCGGACGCGCTGTGGAGTGACGAGACCCATCTGCGGGAACGCCTGCTGAAGAACCATCAGCGGCACCAGTCCGAGGTGGCCGGGATCATCCGCCAAGGCCAGACCGACGGGGAGATACGCGACGATATCGATGCCGACGAGATCTTCGTACAGTTTCTGGGTCAGTTCCTGACCATCGCCATCCTGTACAGCAGGCGCGGCGACATGATCGATCCCAAGACCCAGGCCGAGGCCAACTGGAAAATGTTTGTCCGAGGCGTATCCCCCTAATTTTTTTGCCCTCAATGTGAACAACCGTTCACATAATATTTTCAAAACAAGAAATCCTGGAAGGACCAAATGAAGAAAATACTTATTCCCGTTGTCGTCGTGGTCGCCGTCTGCCTTGGCTATCTCGCCTGGAACAAGCCGTCGCAGGCCAACCAGCCAGCCCCAGCCCAGGTCGCGCCCGCTCCGGAAGTGGCCGTGGTCACCATGCAGGAAACAGATGTCCGCCTGACCACTGAATTGCCGGGACGCACCGCCGTGTACCAGATGGCCGAGATCCGGCCGCAGGTGGGCGGCATCATCCTGAAGCGTGCCTTCACGGAAGGAACCGAGGTCAAATCCGGCGATCTGCTCTACCAGATCGACCCATCGACCTATGAAGTGGCCGTGGCCCGCGCCAAGGCCGCCGTGGCCAAGGCCAAGGCCGAACTGGAACCCGCCCGGCTGAAAGCGGTCCGCTACCGCGACCTGATCCGCACCAAGGCCGTCAGCCAGCAGGACCACGACGAGGTCCAGGCCGCCCTGGCCCTGGCCGAAGCCAATGTGGCCGCAGCTCAGGCCGAGCTTGGCGCCGCGCACATCGATCTTGAGCGGACCAGGGTCCTCTCGCCCATAAGCGGCCGCATCGGCCGGTCCACCATCACCCCAGGCGCCCTGGTCACGGCCAATCAGGCTCAGGCCATGGCCACGGTGCAGCAACTCGATCCCATCTATGTGGATCTCACCCAGTCCAACGTGGAACTTTTGCGCATGAAGCACGCCCTCAAGAGCGGAGCCGTCCAATCCGCCGGCGCGGCCGCGACAAAAGTCCGCCTGATCCTTGAAGACGGCGCAACCTATGCCCATGAAGGCATCCTCCAGCTGGCCGAGGCCAGCGTGGATCAGGACACCGGTTCCGTCACCCTGCGCGCCGTATTCCCGAATCCCGAACGCGACCTTTTGCCGGGCATGTACGTCCGCGCCGTCGTCGAGGAGGGGGTGCTGGCCAATGCGCTGCTCATTCCACAGCAAGCCGTG
The DNA here is from genome assembly GCF_900114115.1 of Desulfomicrobium apsheronum. Classification (NCBI taxonomy): domain Bacteria; kingdom Pseudomonadati; phylum Thermodesulfobacteriota; class Desulfovibrionia; order Desulfovibrionales; family Desulfomicrobiaceae; genus Desulfomicrobium; species Desulfomicrobium apsheronum. The sequence continues at coordinate 94,631 of NZ_FORX01000007.1, forward strand.
GTCCGCGACGCGCATGGCAAGCCCATGGCCATGATCGTGGACGGCGAGGAGAAGGTGGCTGTCCGCCCCCTGGAACTGGACCGGGCGGTCGAGGGTGACTGGGTTGTGCGCCAGGGACTGGCCGCCGGAGACCGAGTGGTCGTCGAAGGTTTGCAGAAGGCGCGCCCCGGCGTGCAGGTCCGTGTCGCCCAAGACACAATGTAAGGAGCTCTCATGGCACATTTTTTCATAAATCGTCCGGTATTCGCCTGGGTTCTGGCCATCGCCGCCATGCTTGGCGGCGTGCTGGCCATAACAGGCCTGCCCATATCCCAATATCCGCCCATCGCTCCGCCTTCCGTGGCCATCAGCGCGACCTATCCCGGCGCCTCCGCCAAGACGCTTGAAGACGCGGTCACGCAGGTCATCGAACAGAAGATGAAGGGCATCGACAATCTGGACTACATGTCCTCGACCAGCCAGTCCTCGGGTCAGGCCGAAATCACCCTGACCTTCAAGGCCGGGACCAACCCGGACATTGCCCAGGTGCAGGTCCAGAACAAGTTGCAGCTGGCCATGTCGCTGCTGCCGCAGGAAGTGCAGGCCCAGGGCGTGCAGGTCACCAAGGCGGTCAGGAACTTCGTGCAGGTGCTCGGCTTCGTGTCCGAGGACGGGTCCATGACCAGGGCCGAACTGGCCGACTATGTAGCCGCCAATGTTCTCGATGGCATGAGCCGCGTGGAAGGCGTCGGCGAGGTCACCCTGTTCGGTTCGCAGCACGCCATGCGCATCTGGCTCAACCCTGACAAACTGCACACCTACAGCCTCACGCCCGCTGACGTTGCCGCAGCCATCAAGGCCCAAAATGCCCAGATATCGGCCGGACAGCTGGGCGGACTGCCCTCGGTGGAGGAGCAGCGCATCAACTTCACGGTCAGCGTTCAGGACCGTCTGCAAACACCCGAACAGTTCCGCGACATCCTCCTGAAGGTGAACACCGACGGCTCCACGGTGCGTCTGGGCGACGTGGCCAAGGTGGAGCTGGGCGCGGAAAATTCGCAGATCGTCTCCCGCTTCAACGGTCAGGCCGCAGCGGCCCTGGCCATCAAACTGGCCACCGGCGCCAACGCACTGAAGACTGTCGAGGCCATCGCCGAATACACGGACAGCATCAGTTCGACCTTTCCGGCCGGAATGAAGGTCGTGGAAGCCTTCGACACCACGCCCTTCGTGCGCATCTCCATCGAGGAGGTGATCCGCACCCTGCTTGAAGCCGTCGCTCTGGTCTTTCTGGTCATGTACCTCTTTCTGCAGAACTTCCGGGCCACGCTCATCCCGACCATCGCCGTGCCTGTAGTTCTGCTCGGCACCTTCGGAGTACTGGCGGCCTTCGGCTACTCCATCAACACCCTGACCATGTTCGCCATGGTCCTGGCCATCGGCCTGCTGGTCGACGACGCCATCGTCGTGGTCGAAAACGTCGAACGCATCATGCACGAAGACGGCCTGTCGGCCAGGGACGCGACCCATCTGTCCATGACCCAGATCTCCGGGGCCCTGGTCGGCATCGCCTTGGTGCTGTCCGCCGTGTTCGTGCCCATGGCCTTCTTCGGCGGGTCCACGGGCGTCATCTACCGCCAGTTCTCCATCACCGTGGTCTCGGCCATGGTCCTCTCCGTCCTGGTGGCCCTGATCCTGACCCCCGCGCTGTGCGCCACCATGCTTAAGCCCGCCAAGCCCGGACAGGGCAAGCGCGGATTCTTCGGCCTGTTCAACCGCGGCTTCGACCGCACGGCCAATGGGTATCAGAAGCTGGTCGGGTCCATGACCAGGCGCTGGGGCCGGTCGCTGGTCCTCTACGCCCTCATCCTGGGCGCCATGATGTTCCTGTTTCAGCGTCTGCCCACGGGCTTTCTCCCCGATGAAGACCAGGGCATCCTCTTCGTGCAGGTCCAGTTGCCCATCGGCGCGACCCAGGACCGCGCTCTTGATGTGCTGGAGCGCATCGAGAATCACTTCCTGGTAGCCGAGAAGGAGTCCGTGCAATCGCTCATGGCCGTGGCGGGCTTCAGTTTTGCCGGAAGCGGTCAGAACACGGCCATGTGCTTCGTGCGCCTCAAGGACTGGAGCGTGCGCAAGACCCCGGACATGCACGTCAAGGCCATCGCCGGACGGGCCATGGCCGCATTCTCGCAATACCGCGACGCGCAGGTCTTTGCCTTTTCCCCGCCTGCGGTAATGGAGCTTGGCAATGCAGCCGGCTTCGACTTCGAGCTGCAGGACATGGCGGGCCTCGGCCATGAAAAGCTCACGGCCGCCCGCAACCAGCTCCTCGGCATGGCCAGGCAGCATCCCGACCTGGCCATGGTCCGCCCCAACGGTCTGGACGACACGCCGCAGTACCGCATCGACATCGACTGGGACAAGGCAGGCGCCCTGGGCCTTGCCGTGTCCGATGTGACCGGCGTCATCGCCACGGCCTGGGGCAGCTCCTACGTCAACGACTTCCTGGACAAGGGCCGCGTCAAGAAGGTCATCATGCAGGGCGAGGCGCCCTACCGCATGATGCCCGAGGATCTTGCCCGCTGGCATGTACGCGGCAAATCAGGCCAGATGGTGCCCATGTCGAGCTTCGCCACGGCGCACTGGACCTCGGGCTCGCCGCGCCTGGAGCGCTACAACGGCGTCCCGGCCATGCAGATTCTCGGCGCGCCCGCTCCGGGCAAGAGCTCCGGACAGGCCATGGCGACCATGGAGAACCTGGCCAGCCAGTTGCCCGAAGGCATAGGCTTTTCCTGGACCGGCCTGTCCTTCCAGGAACGTCAGGCCGGTTCGCAGACCATCATGCTCTACGGCCTCTCCATCATCGTCGTCTTCCTGTGCCTGGCGGCACTGTATGAGAGCTGGAGCCTGCCTGCATCGGTCATCCTGGTCGTGCCCATCGGCGTCGTCGGAGCCCTGGCCGCAGTCAGCCTGCGCGGCTTGACCAATGACGTCTACTTCCAGGTCGGCCTGCTCACGACCATGGGGCTGGCGGCCAAAAACGCCATCCTCATCGTCGAGTTCGCCAAGAGCCTGGCCGAGTCAGGCATGGATCTCATGACCGCGGTGGTCGAGGCGGCCCGGCAACGTCTGCGGCCCATCCTCATGACCTCCCTGGCCTTCGGCCTTGGCGTCCTGCCGCTGGCCCTGAACTCCGGCGCGGGTTCGGGCGGACAGAACTCCATCGGCACGGGCGTCATCGGCGGCACCATCGCCTCGACCGTCATCGGCTCCCTGCTCATCCCGGTCTTCTTCGTCATCGTGGCCAAGCTGGGACTTTCCCGCAAGGAACCCAAAAAATCGACCACTCGCGCCATCATTCCCGGAGGCCACCCATGCGAAGATTGATACTCGTGATCGCGCTCGTCGCCTTGAGCGGCTGCGCCACCCTCGCCCCTGAACGGGAGCGCCCGGACATGCCCGTGCCCGAGGCCTGGAACGCACCGGCCCAGACCGACCCCCTGGCCGGAGTGGACGAGCTTGGCTGGCGGGACGTGTTCCCCGACCCGGCCCTGCAGAAGCTCATATCCACGGCCCTGCAACAGAACCGAAGCCTGCGTCAGGCCGTGCTGGCCATGGACAAGGCCCGCGCCCAGTTCGGCATCGCCCGCGCCGACCGTATCCCGAATATTGACGCCTCGGGCCAGAACTCGAACCAGCGTCTGCCTGCGGATCTGCGCGGCGGGATCGAGGGCATTGACCGGCAGTGGAACGTGGGCCTCGGCATCTCTTCCTTCGAGCTTGATTTCTTCGGCCGGGTGAAGAGCCTTGAGGACTCGGCCCTGGAGAGCTACCTGGCCACGGAAGAGGCCCGCCGTGCCGCGCACATCAGCCTCGTGTCACAGGTCGCAAGGGGCTACCTGACCCTGGCCGGAGACCGCGAGCATCTGTCCCTGGCCCGGGAAACCCTTGAAAGCCGCCAGGCAACCCTTGATCTGACCATGGCCCAGCTGGCCCACGGAATGAGCACCGAACTTGCCCGCCATCAGGCCGAGGAAGTCGTGGCCGTTGCCCAGGCCGAAGTCGCCCGTCTCACGGCCCAGGTGGCCATGGACGAAAACGCCCTGGCCGTGCTGGTCGGCGTACCCGGCCCGGAACTCGGACTCCCGGCCCAGGCCATTGACGATGTAAAATTACGTACGTCGGTGAAGCCGGGCCTTCCGTCGGAGCTGTTGACCAGGCGCCCTGACATCCTTGAAGCCGAACACCGGCTGTGGGCTGCGGGCGCGGAAATTGGAGCCGCGCGGGCGGCGTTTTTTCCACGTATCGGCCTGACCACCACGGCGGGTCTGGCCAGCCTGGAACTGACCGACCTGTTCGATTCGGCCCAGCGGGTCTGGACCTTCGTGCCCAGCATCACCCTGCCCATCTTTGACGCTGGCCGGAACAAGTCCAGGCTTGAAGCGGCCAAGGCGGAGCAGCAGATCAAGATCGCGCAATACGAGGAGACCATCCAGAACGCCTTTCGCGAAGTCTCCGACGCCCTGGCCAAAAACCAGGGCTACGAAGGCCAGGTCAGAGCCCAGGCCAGGCGCTCGGCAAGCGCGGAGAAGAGCCGCCTGCTGGTCGACCAGCGTTTTTCGGCGGGCCTTGAGAGCGCCTTTGCCGTGCACGACGCGGAGCGCACTCTCTTCACGGCCAGACAAAACCTGCTCGACGCCCGCCTGGCCCAAAAACTGGCCATGGTCGAGCTTTTCACAGCGCTTGGCGGTGGCTGGCAGGAAAATGGACTGCAGGCCTCGATACAATAGCAATTACCTGAATTCAAAACGAAAAAGGCGGCCAATGGCCGCCTTTTTCGTTTGATTGAAATCGGTACGTGTTCACTCTTGGCGAAGAAACCCAAGGTGCTCCTCGGCCAGGGTCAACACGCGCCTACGGCTGGCCGGAGAGCAGTCATTATTGGACAGATGAACAGCGGCGTACCCGCTCAAGGGGCGCAGAGCCAAAGCTGCGTGATCCCACTCGCGCACAAGCCGCCGAGGATCAGGGGTACTGCTCACGGTGCGAAAAAATCGCAGCGCGCCGACTGCCATGACCCGCGTCAGGGCTTCGTGGGCTTCACGCAGATTTGCGGCTGCAGTCAGACATCCGTCCCGGGAGCCAAGGCCGAAGGCGTGCAGCCAGAAAGCCTGCCAGTATGCGGCCAGTTTCTGACCAGCCTTGGGACGGACTGAAAGCGGGATCAGATCGTAAAGCCCATCCCTGCGCCCGCTGGCCAGAATCTCAAGTCCAGGAAGCCGCAGGCCTGTCAGCTTGCCCTTGCGCCCGAGCATGGCCTCAAGGACGCGCACCACCCGCACGGGCTTGAAATGCCGGTGGCAACGCGGAAGTTCAAAGCGGCAGCGCCAGCAGCCCACGCAATCCCCTGAGCTACGCAGCACCACGTGCCCCGGCTGGTAAGGTCCGGTCTCGAAGGCGTGCACCGGGCCCATGGACAGATTGAGCACCTTGAGCCCCGACCAGGCCGCCAGATGCATGGGGCCCGTGTCGGGGGTTATCATGGCGGCCAGATTCTGCCCATACATGGCAAACGTATCCAGCCCCATGCTACCGCAGGCGCTGGCCACCGGACGCGCGGCGAGACGAAGCACCTCTCGGCACAACTCACGCTCTCCGGGTCCGCCAAGCAAGACGGGTACGAACCCTCGCCGCTCGAGTTCTTCGATAAGCTCGACCCAAAACGCGGCACTGGGCCGTTTGTCCGGTTCGCTCGCACCCAGAAAAAGACCAATGTGACGGTTGTCGTGCGGCATGTTGCGCGGCCCGGGCCAACGGGTTTGTTCCATGATTTTGCGCGGGATCACGCCTAGGGCGTTCAGATCGGCCCAATGAAAGTGATTGTGCCGGTTGTTGTGCGTCAGCGACGCCCGGTATTCCTGCCAGTCACCCTCGATGCGAGTCACGCCATCCCGGATGTATCCACCCACCAGCGCGTCGCAGTGCAGGCTCCCGGCCAGCTCCATGCTTTGGGCGCGATGACTCAGATTTATGACCAGATGAAATGCCTGCCGCCGCAAATCCCCTTCCTGACCATGACTGAAGTAGCACACCTGTGGACTCAGGCGCGCCAGCGGCCCGGCGAAACTCGGCTCGGCCATGACCCAGACCGGATGGCCGGGAAATGCCCGCTCCAGCCACAAAAAAAGCGGAAAGGACAGGATCAGGTCCCCCATGCGCTGCATCTGGATGACCAGGATAGGCTTCTTCACAGGCTAACCGTAGATGGAGCGCATGGTCCGGACCAGGGACTTTAAGCGCAGGTCGTAGGTGTGTTCGGCCAGAATGCGTGAACGCGCGGCCTGGACAATCCTTGCGCGCTCGCCGTCATGACTCAGGTAATGGCGCACGAGCCCGGAAATCTCACCCGGCTCCTGATAACAGACGATCTCCCGGCCAGGCTCGAAAAGCGCCTCCATCTGGCGCCGGTGGTCGGTGAGCAAGAATCCGCCGCATACCGGCACGTCGAAGACACGCTGATTGACCGCGCCCTTCATCTGCTGGCTGGTGCAGTTGAAGTTGATGCGCGTAGCAGGATAAAATTTGGGCAGATCGGCGTAGTAGTTGAGTTCGCGGTGGTAGGTCCAGCCGCCTGGCGGCAGAATCTCGTGCCACCCCGGGTCTCCGACCAGAAGCGGTTTGAAGGGCAACAGCTCCCGCACGCGCTCCAGGCGGTACAGAAGGGTCGCCTGCCAGGTGATCAGGGTCTCGAAGGCAAGCCGCGCATCCACGTCCGGCAGAGCCCTGAAAGCCTCCACGTACATGGGCCGCTCCTCTTCCAGAAACCGGGCCACGGACAGAGCTCCGCTGAGCATGAAGGCGCGCCCGAGTTCCTTCAGATCGGCCAGAAGAACGGGCGGAAAATCGTAATGGCGCAGCTTTGCGCGCACCTTGTAAAGCATCGAGTTGCCGACAAAGGAGACATCGCGCGCCGGGGCCGTGTTCGGGGCGTGGGCAAAACGGTGCGGATCAGTGGCCAAGGGCAGGTAGTGAACGCGCGAGAACCCTTGCGCTTTCAGGGATTCGATATTGTCCACGTCCCAGGTGAAGAGCGTGACCCAATCCGAGGCCAGATTTTCGTAGACGTAGAGGATGAGGTGCGGGTTGTCGACGAACCAGGACGCCAGGGGAAGCTCCATGCGCGCCAGAAGCGCCGTCAGAATGCCCTCCTTGTCCACGCCCAGATGATTGATAGTCAGCACGAAATCCGGACGAAAGGACAAAATTTCCGCGAGGATGGATTCGACGAATTCCTGGCTGCCCACCTCCTGGCTCGGCAGCTGCACCAGCGAGGTCGCGTAGCCGAGGCGGGTGCAGGCGGCCTCAAGCTCGCCCATCAGAAAATAGGAGCTGGTCAAGAGCATCACGCGCGGGACCTTGGAGCGAAACTTGGGGTAGCGCGCCCGGTTCCAGAAATCGAACTTGAGGCTCATCTCCAGACGGTCGGCAAGCTCGCGGTACAGGCCAGGCCTCAGGCGAGCGTAGAAAGGGTCGCGGATCGGCGCAAACGGCAGGCCGCCGTGCCGAAGCTGCCAGCGGGTCAAGCGGCTCAGAGCCACGCCCGGGTCGTCCTCGGCAATCCAGAATATGCGGGGGTCGTCACGCCATTTGCCAGGAACGCCGGTCAAGGCGCCGATGGGCTCTTCGGCATCGATCACGGCCACCGGCCCGGAAGTCCGATCGAGCAAATCGGCCAGTCCGGCTCCGAGCCCAGCTCCCAAAAAGACCGGCAGGGCCCCTTCGACCGGAATTTCCACCACGCGACGCAACTCGTTCTCACGGCCTCGCCTGCCGCCCATATGCTGGGCGCGGCCGTCCCGCAGGATGCGCACATCCGTGGAACCGTCGGTTCCCTGCACAAGTTCGGCGGTGTAATCCATTTCGGCGGCCATGGCCTCAGGCCCTGCCGTCGGCGTGGGATGGAAAAAAAAAGGTCGTGATGACGGGGTGCATGCTGTTTCCTGTCAAAAAATGAACGCTTCGGAACATCCTAGCAACATGCCTGCCAAGAATGGCTACAAATCGTCGCTGTCGAGCCAGATCGTGACCGGGCCCCAGTTGATCAGGGACACGTCCATGTCCGCGCCGAATTCGCCTTCGGCCACCTGCGGCCACTGCCGACGCAAATCGGCCACGAAGGACCGGTACAGGGTCAGGGCGGCTTCTGGTTGGGCGGCCTTTGAAAATGAGGGGCGGCGGCCCTTTTTGACGTCGGCATAGAGGGTGAACTGCGAAACCACCAGGATGCCGCCGCCGTGATCGGCCAGGCTCGCGTTGATGGGACCGCCCGCATCGGGGAAAAGCCGCAGGCCGAGGAGCTTCTGCATGAATTTGTTCCAGACGGGTCCGCCGGCCATGTCCGGATCGTCGTTGCCGCCGAAGCCGAGCAGCACGACGATGCCCGGTCCGATCTCGCCCAAGGTGCGGCCCTGGACACGGACGCAAGCCGAGCGCACCCGCTGCAGAACCGCCCGCATCAGACCGATCCTTCGGAGTAATAGGCCCTTGAACTCGCTTTTTCCGAGACCATGACCTCGGCCAGACGGACCGGATACGGGGCCAGCAGATCCTTCATGCGCCGGAACACGAAGCGGGCCAGCAGCTCGGAAGATGGGTTCTGCTCGGCAAAATCCGGCAGGTCGTTCAGATGCCTGTGGTCGAGCTCGTCGGTGACCTCCTTCAGTAAACGCTTGAGCGCCTTGAAATCCATGAGGATGCCGAGCCTTTGGTCGAGGCTCTCTCCGACCACATCGACCTCCACCGTGAAATTGTGGCCGTGCATGTTCTCGCACTTGCCCTCGTAATGCCGCAGCTGATGCGATGAGCTGAAATCCGAGCTCACCCGAAGCCGCCATTGTCCTTGTGTCATGCACTCTCCCTTTAGGTTCGGATCAATCGCCACTGTTCGAATTCCCGCCAAAATTCCGGACACGGCGCCACCATGAAATCCGGCCCGAACTGCAGGCGGCACACGTATTCCCCGCGACCAAGATCGACCTGCACCGGGGCCTGCCCCGGGTAACGCGTGACGATCTCGCCCAGCCCGGCCCAGTCGGGGTCCTGTCCATCGGCGCGCACGAAAAGGACCACCGGCTCCGTGCCCGACCCGACCACCTCCGAAAGGAGCTTGAAGGATTCGGCCAGGATCTTGGCTTTCTTGGGCCCGTCCTCGCTCTCCTCGTTCATGGAGTCGCGCTTGGCCACCACGCCGGTCATGAGCAGGGGCTCTTCGCAGGCCAACAGCTCGCGGTAGGTCACGTACGGCTCCGAAAAGACGATGGCCTCGCCCGAGCCGCTGAGATCCTCAATGCCGCAAAAGGCCATGCGGTCGCCCTTCTTGGTGTTGATGGTCTTCATCGAGGTGACCAGAACCGGCACCTGCACGGGCGATTTTTCGGTGAGGTCCGCGCACTGGGCCAGGGTCGGGTAGCCCAGCCGCCTGATCTCCTGGCGGAAGGGTTGCAACGGATGACCGATGAGGAAAAACCCGAAGGCCTCCTTTTCCATGCGGCATTTCTCGTCGTCCCCGAATTCCGGCAGGGCGGCCTCTTCATCCTCGATGCCGAGCCCCGTCAGATTGCAGGTGTTCTCCTCGACCATGCCCATGAACGAGAGCTGGCCGGAAGTTTTGCGCTTGGCCCGTTTCTGGGCCATGGCCTGGACCTTGTCCATTCCTTCCAGGAGCGCCCTGCGCGAGCACCCGAAGCTGTCCATGGCTCCCGACTTGACGAGAGAATCGAGCACCCGTTTGTTGACCTTGCGCAGGTTCACGCGCTGGCAGAAATCGAGCAGGCTGGTAAAATCCCCGCCCTTTTCCCGTTCCTCCACGATGGACTCGACTGCCCCCTCACCCACGCCCTTGATGCCGGAGAGGCCGTAGCGGATGGATTCGCCCTCGACGGTGAACTCGTTGTAGCTGCGGTTCACGTCCGGGGGCAGAACCTCGATATCCATGTCCCGGCAGGCGCTGACATGGGCCAGGATCTTGTCGGTGTTGGACACTTCCGAGGTGACGATGGCGGCCATGAACTCGGCCGGGTAATGGGCCTTCACGTAGGCCGTCTGGTAAGAGATGACGGCATAGGCGGCGCTGTGGGACTTGTTGAACCCGTAACCCGCGAACTTCTCCATGAGGTCGAAGATATACTCCGCCGCCTCCTGGGAAATGTTGTTCTCGCGCGCGCCGTCCAGAAAGCGCACCCGCTGCTTGGCCATCTCCGCCGGGTCCTTTTTACCCATGGCCCGGCGCAGGTTGTCGCCTTCGCCGAGAGAATACTTGGCCAGGTCCGAGGCGATCTTCATGACCTGTTCCTGGTAGAGAATGACGCCGTAGGTATCCTCCAGGATGGGGTGGACCACAGGGGCCAGCTCCTCGAATTCGTACTCGACCTTGCGCAGGCCGTGCTTGCGGCCGATGAAGTCGTCGACCATGCCCGACTCCAGGGGACCAGGCCGGTACAGGGCCAGAAGCGCGATGATGTCCTCGAAGCAGGAGGGCTTAAGCCCCCTGAGCACCCGACGCATGCCGTCGGATTCCAGCTGAAACACGCCGTCCGTCTCGCCCCGGCACAAAAGTTCGAAGGTCTGCGGGTCGTCGAGGGGCAGCTTCTCCAGGATCGGCACGGGCTTGTTGTTCTTGCGGATGAGCTTCAGGGCGTCATCGATGACGGTCAGGGTCTTGAGGCCCAGGAAGTCGAACTTGATGAGGCCGATGAGCTCGACCTTCTTCATATCGAGCTGGGTCACGACCTCGCCGTTCTTGCCCTTGTGCAGCGGCAGATACTCGACCATGGGCTTCTGGGAGATGACGATGCCGGCGGCGTGGATGGACGAGTGCCGGGCCAACCCCTCAAGACGGCGGGCCACGTCATAGAGCTTGCGGTACTGCGGATCGCTGTCGATGAGCTTGCGCAGCTCCGGCTCCTCGTCCAGAGCCTTGGTCAGAGTCATCTTCAGGTCGTCGGGGATGAGCTTGGCGATGCGGTCGGCGTCCTTGAGGCTGACATCAAGGGCCCTGGCCACGTCGCGGATGGCGCCCTTGGCCTTCATGGTCCCGAAGGCCACAATCTGGGCTACGTGATCGGCTCCGTACTTTTCCGAAACGTAGCGAATGACCTCGTCGCGCCGGTTGTAGCAGAAGTCCACGTCGATATCGGGCATGGACGCACGTTCCACATTCAAAAAACGCTCGAAGAAGAGCGCGTAGCGAATGGGGTCGAGATCCGTGATCCTGAGCGCATACGAGACCAGCGATCCGGCGGCCGAACCTCGACCGGGTCCGACGGGGATGTTCTTCGATTTCGCCCAGTTAATGAAGTCCTGTACGATCAGGAAGTAGGCCGGAAAACCCTTCTCGATGATGACGCTGAGTTCGAGCTCAAGGCGATCGCGATAAGCGGCCTCGTCCACCTCGTAGGGCAGGGCGGCGATGCGCTCCTTCAGCCCCTCCTCGGACAATCGGCGGAACTCGTCATCCAGGCTCGAACCTTCGGGAACGTCGTAGACCGGGAAGAAATGCTGCTTGAGCTTCAGCTCCACCTCGCACATGTCCGCGATGCGGCCCGCGTTTTCCACGGCCTCGGGACAATGGGCGAAAGCGGCCTCCATCTCTTCGGGGGCCTTGTAGTAAAATTCGTTGGTATCGAAGCGGAGCCGCTGCTTTTCCGAGGCGATCTTGCCCGTGCCCACGCACAGAAGGATGTCGTGGGCCTCGTAGTCATCCTTGTTCAGGTAGTGGCAGTCGTTGGTGGCGACCAGCGGCAGGCCGGTCTCTTTGGCCAGTTCCATGAGCCTGTCGTTGACGACCTCCTGCTCTTTCAAGCCATTGGACTGCAACTCCAGATAAAACCGATCCGGAAATATCTCCATGTATTCGCGCGCTTTCAGGATGGCGCTGTCGAAGGTCCCGTGGCGCAGGGCATAGGGAACTTCGCCCTGCAGGCAGGCGGACAGGCAGACGATGCCCTCGGAATGGGCGCGCAACAGCTTCTTGTCCACGCGCGGCTTGTAATAGAAGCCCTGCAGAAAACCGGCGGACACGATCTTGACCAGATTGTGGTAGCCGACCAGATTCTGGGCCAGAAGTACCAAGTGGAAGCGCTTCTTGTTCTCCCGCTCGAACATGTCGTCGGCGACATAGACTTCGCTGCCGATGATGGGCTTTATGCCGTGCTTCTTGGCTTCGAGATAAAAGGGCACGGAACCGAAGAGATTGCCGTGATCGGTGATGGCGGCCGAAGAAAAGCCGAAATCAACGGCCCGGGCGCACAGGTCCCGTAGGCGAATGGCGCCGTCCAGGAGGCTGTACTCGGAATGGCAATGCAGATGGGTGAAACCGCTCATGATGCTCTCGGGAAAAAGGGAATTCCAAAAATCGGGGAAATGGAGACTAGAAAAGGCGCGGCTGAATTGCAAGCCGCGCTTCAAAGCAGAACGCCCGGACAGGCCGGGCGTTCTGGAATTACGTCGGAATCAGAGAATCACAGCTTGCCACCGACCAGCTTGATCAGACGCAGCAACTGGTTGGTGAAACCGGCCTCGTTGTCGTACCAGACGATGATCTTGACCATGGTTCCGTTCATGACCGAGGTGCACAGGCCATCAACCACGCCGCCGTAGATGCTGCCGACGTAGTCCATGGAAACGAGCGGCACCTCCGTGTAGCCCATGGCTCCGCCCTCGGGACCGCTGGCCGCAGCCTTCAGGACCGCGTTGACCTCGGCCGCCGTGGTCGGCTTCTCCACTTCCACGACCAGGTCCACCAAGGACACGTTGGGCGTGGGCACGCGCACGGCCATGCCGTCGAGCTTGCCCGCCAGAGCCGGGATGACCATGCTCACGGCCTTGGCCGCGCCCGTGGTCGTGGGCAGCATGTTCATGGCACCGGCGCGGCCGCGGCGAATGTCCTTGTGCGTGCCGTCGAGCATGCGCTGGCTCATGGTGTAGGAATGGATGGTGGTCATGAGCCCGTGCCGGATGCCGAAATTGTCGTCCAGCGCCTTGGCTGCCGGAGCCAGACAGTTGGTGGTGCAGGAGGCGTTGGAAATGATCCTGTGTTCGGCCGGATTGTAGAGGCCGTCGTTGACGCCCATGACCACGGTCAGGTCGGTGTTCTTGCCGGGGGCGGAGATGAGCACCTTTTTGGCGCCCGCAGCCAGATGCTTCTCGCAGCTTTCACGATCCGTGAACTTGCCCGTGGACTCGACGACGATGTCAATGCCCTTCCAGTCCCAGGCGTCCGGGGCATTGCGGGTGACCAGTACCTGCTTGCCATTCAGCAGAAAACCCTGCTCGTTGGGCTCGACATCACCGGCAAAGGTTCCGTGAACCGAGTCGTATTTGAGCAGATACGCAAGGGACGCATTGTCGCCACGGGCGTTGACGCAGACCAGTTGAACATCCTGGTTCCCGGCCATGATGCGGGCAAGGTAGCGTCCGATGCGACCAAAACCATTGAGTGCAATTTTGACAGCCATGTTCTTTTCCTCTTCCACTTAAATTTTATTTGATGAACCCAGAACGTTCCTGATCTTGTGCGCAACCATATCCCGCACCGCATCCCTGGCCACCAGCAGATACTGACGCGGATCGAAATGGGACGGATTTTCGGCCAGGTACTTGCGGATGGTGGCAGTCATAGCCAGACGGATATCCGTGTCGATGTTGATCTTGCACACGGCCGAGGCGGCCGCCTTGCGCAGCAGATCTTCGGGCACGCCCTTGGCACCGGCAATCTTGGCGCCGTACTGGTTGGCCATGTCCACAAATTCCTGGGGCACGGAAGACGCACCGTGCAGCACGATGGGGTAGCCGGGCAGGAGGGCCTTTATCTTCTCCAGGCGGTCAAAGTCGAGCTTGGCCTCGCCCGCGAACTTGTAGGCTCCGTGACTGGTGCCGATGGCGATGGCCAGGGAGTCGCAACCCGTGCGACCGACAAACTCGGCGGCCTGGTCAGGGTTGGTGTACACGCTGTGCTCCACGTCCACGTCGTCCTCGACGCCAGCCAACTGTCCAAGCTCCGCCTCGACCCACACGCCGCGATCATGGGCGTAGGCCACGACCTGTTTGGTCAGGGCAATATTTTCCTCGAAGGACAGATGCGAACCGTCGATCATGACGGAGGTGAAACCGCCGTCGATGACTTCCTTGCAGATCTCGAAATTCTGACCATGGTCGAGGTGCAGACAGACCGGCAAATCATTCTCGGCCAGGGCGGCTTCCATGAGCTTGATGATGTACCCCTGCCCGGCATAGCGGCGGGCGCCGGCGGAAACCTGCAGGATAAGGGGGGATTTTTCGAGGTTTCCGGCCTCCATGATGCCCTGGATGATTTCCATGTTGTTCACGTTGAAACCACCGATGGCGAAACCTTCGGCGTAACCTCGGGCAAACATTTCCTTGGGTGTGGTCAGGGGCATGATCGTCTCCTTGAAAGGCGGTTATTCGTTCTTGGCCAGATGCCGGGTCAACGTATCCAGATATCCGGCATGAGTCAGATCAAAAGTCAACGGGGTCGCGGTTATGTAACCTCGGCTCAGATATCCCCGATCCGATTCGGGTTCCACATTTTCCGGCGGGATGACCCCGCACAGCCAGTAATAGGGATTCCCCCGGGGGTCGTTTCGCTCGTCGTACCAGTCCCGGTAGGTGGACGAAGTCTGGCTGCAGACCTTGAGCCCCTTGGCGTTTTCAAACGGTCCGGCGGGAAAATTGAGATTCAGCACGCAGTGCCGGGGGAAGGTGGACCAGAACTCCCCGTCGAGCATCCGTACCGCGTATTCGGCCTGGGCGGACAGCTCTTCGGGATGAAAATCGTCCACGGACACGGCCATGGCCGGAATACCCGCCAGGGCCCCTTCGGTGGCCGCGGACACCGTGCCCGAATAGAGCACATCCACGCCCACGTTGGCGCCCGAGTTGATGCCCGACACGATCATGTCCGGTCGTTTAGGCAAAAGGTGGCTGAGAGCCAGCTTGACGCAATCCGCCGGTGTGCCGGAAATGCCAAGGCCGGAAAACCCTGTTTCCTCCACCTGCTTGACCCTCAGTGGAGAAAACAGGGTCACCGAATGCCCCACCGCGCTCTGCTCAGTCATGGGTGCAGCCACGTGCACCCTGTGTCCGGCTTTGATCAAGGCGCCGTAAAGGGCGCGCAGTCCTACTGCTCTGATTCCATCGTCATTGGTGAGAAGAATGTCCATTTTTCGGGTGCGTCCGGATAAAGTTTCTTGGCCTGACTGTGCCCTAGGGTCAGAGCCTTGACGTTCACGTCCAGGATCTTGGCCGGCAGGACCGATGCCAGGGCCTTTTTCACATTGGCGAAATTCATGAACGGCAGAAAATGACTCAGCGCCCCAAGGCAGATTATGTTGGTGGTCTGAGGCATGCCGATCCTGTCCCGGGCCATGTTCGTGAACGGCAGCCCCCAGTATATGTTGGAAGGAGTCTGCGTCACGAGCGATGTATCGACCAACAGGAAGCCGGTTGGCTTCAGGTTGCGAAAATACAGGTTGCAGGCCTCCTGACTGAGAGCCACGAGCATGTCAAGATTCACGGGCTTTGGATAGCTGATTCTGTGTGAACTTATGACCAGATCGGCCCGGCTCGCTCCGCCCCGGGCCTCGGGGCCGTAACTTTGGGTCTGCGTGACGTAAAAGCCGTGGTCGATGGCCAGCACCTGGCCCATGATCTTGCCCAGGGTCAGGATGCCCTGGCCGCCCGTGCCGGAAAGCCGTATCTCAAATCGATTCAGTTCGTGCTGCTTAGGCATTTCGCTGCTCCTGAAGCTTGTTGCGCAGTTCCTCATAACGCACTTCCAGACCCTGCCGCATCTCGTCCCTGAACACGCCGATGGGCGTGAATTTTGGCTTCTCTTCCGGGGCGAGCTGAGCATAGCGGTCAAGCTTGACCGTGTTTTTCTTGTACCACTGGTACATGTCCACCACGGTCTTGAACTTGTTTTTGCGGCCATACTGGGTATGGCAGGGCGTCAGGATTTCAACCAGATTGAAGCCCGGTTTCTCCAGGGCGTCCGAGATGAGGCCGTCGAGCATGTTGGCGTGCAGGACCGTGCCGCGGGCCACGTAACTGGCGCCGCTGGCCATGGCCATGTCCACGATGTCGAAACTGCGTTCCAGCTGGCCGAAAGGAGACGTCGCGGAGACGGTCCCCTCGGGGCTGGTCGGCGAGGCCTGGCCGCCGGTCATGCCGTAGATGTTGTTGTTGAGCACCAGCGCCGTCAGCCCGATGTTGCGCCTGGCGGCGTGGATGAGATGGTTGCCGCCGATGGACATGGCGTCGCCGTCGCCCATGACCACGATGACCTTGAGCGCCGGGTTGGCCATCTTGATGCCCGTGGCGAAGGTCAGGGCCCGGCCGTGAGTGGTGTGCACGGTGTTGAAGTCCACGTACACGGCCATGCGCCCGGAGCAGCCGATGCCGGCCACGAGCACGACATCGTCCTTGGCGTAGCCCAGGCGATGCACGCTGCGGATGAGGGAGCCGAGCACGATGCCGTGGCCGCAGCCCGCGCAGTAGACATGGGGGAACTTCTTGTTATGCCTGAGATAGTCGTGAATGAGTTGTGTTACCTGTGCCATGGTCACGCCTGCATGATATTTTTGAAGATTTCCGAGGGAGTGATGATCTGGCCGTCAACGCGGTTGTTGGTAATGACGTGGGTCAGGCCGTTGTTGACCCGCTTCACCTCGCGCGAGATCTGCCCCATGTTCATCTCGGGCACGATGAGCGCCTTGCATTGCCGCGCCAGGGCCTGCACCGCAGTCTTGGGGAAGGGGAAGAGGGTCTTGAGCTTCAGGAGCCCGGCCTTGACCCCGCGTTCGCGGGCCATGTGCACGGCAAGTTCCGCCGATCGGGCCACGCAACCGTACGCCAGAACGACCACTTCCGCATCCTCGCAGTTGACCTCGTCGAAAAGCTGGATGTCGTAGAAGAACTGGTCGATCTTGCGGAACTGCCGGTGCATCAGCGCCTTGACCTCGTCGGGCTTCGAGGTCGGGAATCCGTTCTGGTCATGGGTCAGTCCCGTGACATGGAAGCGGTACCCGGAGCCAAGGGGTGGCAGGGCCGGAACCCCGCGCATGGTCTCTTCGTAGGACACATACCACTCTGGCGGCATGGCCGGGGTCACGCGGGCCAGGATCTCAAAATCCTCGGGGCCGGGAATGGAGATCTTTTCCCGGGTGTGGGCCGTGATCTCGTCGAGAAGCAGGATGACGGGCGTGCGGTATTTTTCGGCGAAATTGAAGGCCACGACGGTCATTTCCAGACATTCCTGCACGTCGCTGGCCGAAAGGACGATGATGGGATGATCCCCGTGACAGCCCCAGCGGGCCTGCTGCACATCGCCCTGGGCCGGGCTGGTCGGCAGGCCGGTACTGGGCCCCCCGCGCATGACGTTGACCACGACCAGGGGCACCTCGGTCATGCACGCATAGCCAAGGTTCTCCTGCATGAGAGAAAAACCCGGGCCGGAAGTGGCGGTCATGGACTTGCGACCGGCCAGGGACGCGCCGATGATGGCGCCCATGCTGGCGATCTCGTCCTCCATCTGGATGAACACCCCGTCCTTGACCAGAGGCAGCCGCGCGGACATGACCTCGGCGATTTCCGTGGACGGGGTTATGGGGTAACCCGCATAGAAGTTGCAACCGGCCAGGAGCGCACCCTCGACCACCGCTTCATTGCCGAGTGCGAATATTTCCGTTTTCTTACGCTTTTTTGTCGCCATGTTCGTCTTCCCGGTTAGGTGTTCCAACATTTTCCTCCGGACCCGGGTCGGTGCCTGCGGACGGGTCCAAAGGCCCGCCCTTGGAGGCATCAAACGCGTCGGTCTTCCTGCGGCTGATCTCCCTGGGGGTAACGGAGATCGCGAAATCCGGGCAATGCAGCTCACAGAATCCGCAATTCACGCAGTCTTCCTCACGCACCACATGTGCCTTGCCGTCCGGCCAGAGTTCGAGCACCTTGGACGGGCAAAAAGCCGCGCATATCCCGCAGCCCTTACACCAATCCGGATAAATCGTCACCTTTGCTTGACCTTTCTTTTTGGACATAACCGCTCGATAAAGTGTTGGGGTTTCTTTCGTGGGTATGAAAAAAGGACACGCCCCGCCAATTCTGGTCGTCAATCCGGCCGGATACGTCCGGCCTCTTGCCAAAGCTGAAAACTTGCCTGTAGACGAAGTGGGAAACGAACACGCGAAAGTCATTTGAATATTGTGCAACTGCCCAATTATCTTAGAAAATATCGACCTCGCCCTCGTTTGCGCCATTACCTCATGCATGCAGGAATAGCAACTTAATGAAGCACAAAAAAACATACGTACGCGATTTGGCTGAAGGAAATTCGATTTCCGAGGTCTTTGCCCTGTCCAAGGCCCAGCGCAAGGAAGCCAAGAACGGTCCCTACTGGCAACTGACCCTGACCGATCGCACCGGCAACATCGAGGCCAGGATCTGGTATCCCCAGAGCCAGCAATTCGAAGCCCTGCAGGCAGAGCAATTCGTGGCCGTGAACGGTCAGGTGGCTTCCTTCAAGGACCAGCTGCAGATGAACATAAGCGACATGGCCGTCATCGATCCGCGTGAAGCGGGCCTGGACCTGACCGACTTTCTGCCGTCCTCCGCCATTCCTCCCGAGGACCTTCTTCGTGAAATGGAAGAATTCCTCGGCACCGAACTGACCTTCAAACCATGGAAGGCCCTGTGCAAGAGCGTGCTGCACGACGACCGCATCCGCGCGTCCCTCTTGAGCGCGCCCGGAGCCAAGTCCATCCATCACGCCTATGCCGGAGGGCTCCTTGAGCACACCCTGGCCATCATGCGCATCTGCAGCGCCCTGTCCAGGCTCTATCCGGGAATCGACAGGGAAATTCTGCTCGTGGCCGCCCTTTTCCACGATCTGGGCAAGGCCTTCGAGCTCTCGCACGGCATAAGCCGCGAATACACCGATGCCGGCCGTCTGCTGGGACACATCCAGATCGGCCTTGAGGTCCTGGAGCCTTTCCTGCGCAAGACCAGGGATCTGCCCGAAGAACTGGCCATGCACCTCAAGCACCTCATCGTCGCCCATCATGGCGAGCTGGCCTTCGGGTCACCCTGCCTGCCCCAGACCGTGGAGGCTTTTGTGCTGCACTACGCGGACAATCTGGACGCCAAGATCAATACCGTTCACGGAGCCCTGACCGCGCCCGACGGCGAGGAAATCGGCGGCTGGAGCGAATACCACCGCACTCTTGGCCGCTACCTGTACCAGCCCATGCGCACGCCGGTCGCGACCACGGCGGCGGAACCGCAGCCCAAAACGCCCAAAAAAGCGACGCCCAAATCCGAGGAATCGCCCCTTTTAAAAGCCATGGGCATCACTCCAACATCCGGCAACCAGTAGGGAGGAAGCATGTTTCTCACTTTTGAAGGCATGGAGGGCTGCGGAAAATCCACGCAGTGCAAAAAGCTCATCGAACATTTCGTGCGACAGGGGCACGACGTCCTGCACACTCTTGAACCCGGCGGCAGCCGTCTGGGAAAGGAACTCAGGCGCATCCTGCTCGATCCCAAGAACAGCGACCTGTCCTCCACCAGCGAGCTTTTTCTGTATCTGGCCGACCGCGCCCAGCACGTGTCCTCGGTCATCCGGCCAGCCATGGAAGACGGCAGGACCGTGATCTGCGACCGCTTCGCCGACTCCACCGTGGTCTATCAGGGCTACGGACGCGGCCTTGATCCGAGCCTTCTGCATCACCTGAACGACGTGGCCGTGCAAGGGCTCTGGCCGGACGTGACGATCCTCCTGGACGTGGAGCCGGAGATCGGCCTGAAGCGTGCCCTGACGCGCAACATGCAGGACAACAAGACCGCCACCGAGGGCCGCTTCGAAGCCGAGAGCATGGCTTTTCATACCCGCATCCGCGAAGGCTATCTGACCTGGGCCGCACTGCACCGCGGCCGCTTCCTGGTCGTGGACGCGGGCCGCAATCCGGAGGCCGTGTTCGAGTCCATCCTGCGCGGTCTGGAGGAGAAAGGCCTTGGCTAAGCCGGAAGTGACAGGCCTGATCCTGACCCTGAACGGGGCAAGACATCTCGACGCATGCCTCACGTCCCTGGATTTCTGCGACCGGATCCTGGTCGTGGACTCCGGCAGCACTGACGCAACGGCAGACATCGCCGCCGCTCACGGAGCCCAGGTGCTGGTCAACCCCTGGCCCGGGCCCAAAAAGCAGTTCGAGCTCGCCTTCGAACACATCGCCACGCCCTGGGTGGTCTCCCTGGACCAGGACGAAATCCTGTCCGATGAGCTGCGGGCGTCCGTCATCCAGGCGCTCCAGGACCCTTCAGACATGAGCGCCTTTCTCTGCCCCCGCACCTCCTACTATTTCGACCGCTTCCTGCGCCATAGCGGCTGGTACCCGGACCTGCTGCCCCGCGTCTTCAAGCTGGCCGACACGGGCGTGCATGTCTCCGGGCCGCACTACGGATTTGAAACAAAAGGAAAGACCCGGCGCCTGGCCGGAGACATCATCCACTACCCCTACGAAAACCTGAAGCAGCATGTGGAAAAGATAAACTACTACACGCAGATCGCCGCCGAAGAAATGCACGCCAAGGGAAAGCGGGCGGGCGTGGCCACGGCCATCGGCCACGGGCTGGCCAGGTTCATGAAGATCTATTTTTTCAGGCGGGGTTTTCTGGACGGCAAGGCCGGATTCGTGCTGGCGGTCAACTCGTTCTTCTATGCCTTTCAGAAGTATATCCGACTGGCGGAGCTTGGCGCCAAAAAAACGCAATCATCCTGAACCTATTCACACACCCGGCGTCATGAGCCGGGTCCGACTCAAAAATGTGAATGGCGTACCGCTTCAGCCGATGCCGTGAGGCCTGGCCATGTCCAAGGGTCGGACCAGGCTGTCGAAGGCGTCCCCGTCCAGATAGCCGAGCGCAAGACAGGCCTCCCTCAGGGTCAAGCCCTCCACATGAGCCTTGTGCGCCACCTCGGCGGCTTTGTCGTAGCCGATGACCGGCGAGAGGGCCGTGACCAGCATGAGCGAATTTCCCACATGCCGGGCGATGACCGTCTCGTCGGGCGCAAGGCCAGTCAACGCGTGAACGGTGAAGCTCGCGCAGGCATCGGTCAAAAGGCGCATGCTCGTCAGCAGGTTGAAGATCATGACGGGTTTGAAGACATTGAGCTCGAAATTGCCCTGGGAGCCGGCCATGCCCACCGCCACGTCCAGTCCCATGACCTGCACGCAGACCATGGTCATGGCCTCGGACTGGGTCGGGTTGACCTTGCCGGGCATTATGGACGACCCGGGCTCGTTGGCAGGCAGGATCAGCTCGCCCAGCCCCGCGCGCGGACCCGAGGCCAGCCAGCGGATATCGTTGGCGATCTTCATCAACGACCCGGCCAGGGTTTTCAGGACTCCCGAGGTCATGACCACCGCGTCGTGGGCCGAGAGGGCCGCGAAAAAATTCGGGGCGGGCACGAAGGGCAGCCCCGTGAGTTTGGCAATCCGGCCTGCGGCCACCCGAGCGAAATCCGGATGCGCGCCCAGGCCCGTGCCCACCGCCGTCCCGCCCAGCGCCAGCCGATACAGATGCGGCAGGCAGCCGCGCAGCCGCTCCAGGTTGTCCTCCAGCAGGGCCGCATACCCCGAAAACTCCTGACCAAGGGTCATGGGCACGGCGTCCTGCAGATGGGTGCGCCCGATCTTGACGATGTTGTCCCACTCCTTGGCCTTGCGCGCCAGTTCGCCATGCATGGCCGCCACGGCTGGAATCACCTCACCCGTGAGCATGAGGGCCGATGCGATGTGCATGGCCGCCGGGAAGGTGTCGTTGGATGACTGGGACATGTTGACGTGATCGTTGGGATGCACGGGCGTCTTGCTGCCGAGCGTCCCGCCGAGCAGCTCGATGGCCCGGTTCGCGACGACCTCGTTCACGTTCATGTTGGTCTGGGTGCCGCTGCCCGTCTGCCAGACATGCAAGGGAAAATGCCCGGCCAGCTTGCCTTCCACCACCTCGCGGCAGGCCGCCATGATGGGTTCGGCCAAGCGACGGGGCAACTTGCCAAGCTCCAGATTGGCCTGCGCCGAGGCAAGCTTCAGGATGCCCAAGGCGTGAATGATCTCCCCGGGCATGAGGTCGCCGCCAATGCGGAAGTACTTCAGGGAGCGCTGGGTCTGCGCGCCCCAATAGCGATCCTCCGGCACCTCGATCGGTCCCATGCTGTCGGTCTCGATGCGCTTTTTCGCCATGCGCCCTTCCCCCTTGCGAAGTTCAGATTTTCTTGATCACGTTCTGAAGAGGCTTCTTGTTTGGCCCCTGGGTCGGCCGCACGGGATGGCCCACGGGGATGACGGCCATGAATTCCCCCTTGGGCTCCTGCAGAAAGGTCAGGATCTCGTCCTTGATCAGGTACAGGATGCCAAGCCATACAGCGCCAAGACCCATGGACGTCGCGGCCAAAAGCAGGTTTTCCACGGCCGCGGCCGAACTCTGGATCTCCATGGTGCGGAAGAAGTCAAAACCCATCTCCCGATCGACATGAAAAAGCTCCGTGCCGTGACTTATCAGGTCGCCGGTGTTGATCACGGCGATGGTCACCGGAGCCGAGGCGATGCTGCGCGCGGCCATGCGCAAGAGCGACGAGGCCGGTTTCTGGAATGTCTTGGAGGCCGAAGAGACCAGCTCGGCCAGATTGCTCCGCGCCTCCCCTTCCAGGATGACGAACTTCCAGGACTGACGGTTGTGCGCCGAAGGAGCCTGATTGGCGGCGTCGAGCATGGCCATGACCATGTCCTCGGACAGATCGCGCGGCGCGAACTGTCGAATGCTGTGCCGAGCGTGGATGGTGGCCAGAGTTTCATTGTGGTGATGATTCATGTATTCGTCCTTTGTTTAACGGATCGCAAGGCGGATTGACTTTGGCATGACACCGGCGCACAAGCGGTGGCCGGGTACGCCGCCCTTCACTTCAAATTCACTAGCTCCAACATGGCACGCAAGACAACCACTTCCAGCCCCCGGCGCGCCAAGCCGCGCACAGCCGCAAAGAAGCATGCCGCATCAGGGGGGCCGCTTCGCCGCGTCCTGCACGTTGTCGGCTGGATTCTGCCGGGAATCGTGGCCGTCATCCTGATCCTGCGCTTCGTGCCGCCGCCCACCAGCGCCTTCATAATCACCTGCCAGGCGGAACGGATGCTGGGGCTGGCTTCCGGTCCCGCCGTGATGCATGAATGGACGCCCATGCGGCGCATCCCAAGGCACATGGCGCTGGCCGTGGTGGCGGCGGAGGATCAGAACTTCCCGAACCATTTCGGCTTCGACGTCGATGCCATCGCGCGGGCCGTGGAGCACAACAAAAAAAGTCAGAGCGTCCGGGGGGCGAGCACCATCTCTCAGCAGACGGCCAAAAACCTTTTTCTGTGGTCCGGGCGCAGCTATGTGCGCAAGGGCCTGGAAGCAGGACTCACGGTGCTGATCGAACTTCTCTGGTCCAAGGAAAGAATCCTCGAAGTATATCTGAACATCGCCGAATTCGGTAACGGCACCTACGGCGTGGGAGCTGCGGCCAAGCGGTTCTTCGGCAAGACTCCGGCCGGGCTGACCACCCGCGAGGCCGCGCTTTTGGCCTCGGTGCTCCCGAATCCAAAAAGATTTTCGGCGGCTCGCCCGTCTTCCTATCTGCTGCAAAGGGCGCACTGGGTGCAAACCCAGATGAAGCAGCTTGGACCAAACCACATAGACTGGCGCTAGGCGCCACAGAGGTCACACATGTCCTCCATCCGTTCCACCAAGGAGAAAGCAGCATGAACCCCGGTATTCTCGCCGCCATCGGAGCCTACGCCAGCTGGGGCATGCTGCCCATCTACTGGAAGCTTTTGGGCCACGTGCCCACGGCCCAACTGCTCTGCCATCGCATCACCTGGTCCTTCGTGGTCCTGGCCATCTTTCTGGTCCTGACCCGGCGCATCGCCAGATTACGCAGCAGCCTGTGCCCCTCGGTGTGGGGCAGCTATGTCCTGGCCAGCCTGCTCATTGGCGTGAACTGGTTCATCTATGTCTGGAGCGTCAACGCGGGCTATATCGTGGAGGCGAGCCTTGGATATTTCATAAATCCACTGCTCTCGGTGCTGCTTGGCGTCTTCTTCATGCGCGAAAGACTGCGCCCCCTGCAATGGGCGCCCCTGGGCCTGGCCGCGGCGGGAGTGATCTACCTGACCTTCGATTACGGCCGCCTGCCCTGGATCGCCTTGACCCTGGCCGTGACCTTCAGCCTCTACGGCCTGGTCAAGAAAAAGGCGCCGCTCGGCGCCTTTGAAGGACTGACCCTGGAGACGGGCCTACTCCTCGTCCCCGCCCTGGCCTGGCTTGGCTGGAGCGAACTCTCGGGAGTAGCAGCGTTCCTGCATGCAGGCACCGGCTCGGACCTGCTGCTCATCGGCGCGGGCGTGGTCACCACTGCGCCCCTGGTCATGTTCGCGGCCGCCGCGCATCGCATCCCGCTGTCCATGATCGGCATCCTGCAATACATCGCACCGACCATCCAGTTCCTGATCGGTGTCTTCATGTACCACGAGCCGTTCTCCCGTACTCAATTTACCGGATTCGGCATGGTCTGGCTGGCGGTACTGCTGTTCTGGCTGGAGCGCTGGAGCTTTGGAAGAAAACTACGCCACTCGGCCTGAAGCGAGAACACTAAATCAACTTTTTTAGAATACGAAAAAAAAGTTAAGAGCTTGAAAAATCAACCAAAAATGAATCATCCCTTATTTTTGCCGTTCCTGCAGGTGCCTATTGCGTATTTCTTTTTCCTTATCCTGGCCCAAAATCCAAAGTTCGGCGTATTTTAAAAATGTATAGTACGAAGAAAGAACGCAAAGCAAAAAGCCTTGCTTTCCGTCGAGCATCCCTTTCTGAAATAAATACATGCGAAAAAAACGCAGCACAGCTCGAAAAAAAGCCCCAACCAGTGAGCTTTTTTTTCCCTCCGCATCTTTCATTTTAGCCCAATCGTTAGCATATGATGCAGATTTTGTCACATAATGACGCAAGTCCTTATATGGATAATGCATCAAATCATTTACCAATGTCTTGACACAGAAAGAATCACGGATTTCAACTTGTTCATGAACATTTGCATCATCATAATGCGTCAAAGCTAACGGATATAATCGCACAACAGGCTTTGGATACCAGCCACAATGTCTGATAAATCTACCGAAAAACCAATTCAAACGAGGAATAGCATACACATTATTAGCAGTTCCTTGACGTAAAACAGAAAGTATTTCATCACGAAGTGCTGAAGTGACACGCTCATCAGCGTCAAGCCAAAAGCACCAACTCGAAGTCACGTAGTCTTGGGCTATCTGCCGCTGTCGGCCAAAGCCCTGCCACTCCAAGTTCTGATAAAACCGCGCCCCATACTGTTCCGCAATTTCCTTCGTCCTATCAGTGCTTCCCGAGTCAAGAACCACAACCTCGTCAACCCAGCCAATCACGGACGCAAGGCACTCTGACAGATGGGTTTCTTCATTTTTTGTAATGACGAGTGCAGTGACAGTGTGTCCGTCATGGATCATGCAGGCTCCCTTGAAACATCCATCATTCTTGAGGTGAAGCCCCATCCCGGCGTGGACGGCGGGGCGATTAATCTTTATAGCATCCCAATCAAAGAGACGGCCAAGGGCTATCGCAACGCCCACGACATAGCAAGGAGGATCCATGCCTGAAAAAGCCATCACACTCTACGCCTTAAGCACTTGCATTCATTGCAAGAAAACCAAGGAATACCTCGACGACTGCGGCGCCAAATACGACTGCATCTTTGTCGACAAGCTCGAAGGCGATGAACGCAAGCAGATCATCGAGGCCATCAAGAAAATCAATCCCAAGCTGTCCTTCCCGACCCTGCTCGTGGATGAGGAAGCCATTGTCGGTTTCAAACAGGATCAGATCAAAGAAGCGCTGGAGAGATGATGACTCCCGAAGAACTTTACGAAAAACTGCGGCCCCTGCAGGAAGCCAAAGGCTATTTCTTCAACAAGGACAAGGCTTTTGTTCTTGACCTCATGGAGAGTCTGCTGATCAACCGCGAGCGTTACGGCTATATGGCCTGTCCCTGCCGCCTGGCTTCGGGCCAGCGTGAACTGGACCAGGACATTCTCTGCCCCTGCGTGTACCGCGAACCCGATGTGGCTGAATTCGGAGCCTGCTACTGCGGACTTTACGTGTCCAAGGAATGGAACGAAGGAAGCATCCCCCAGGAAACCGTCCCCGAACGGCGCGATCCCGAGAAGCTGATGGCGGGCCTTCTTTTCGAAGAATGATCGAGATCGGCTGACGCTGTTTCCGATGCGCCAGCCCCGGAGCAAGC
The DNA here is from genome assembly GCF_900114115.1 of Desulfomicrobium apsheronum. NCBI lineage: Bacteria > Pseudomonadati > Thermodesulfobacteriota > Desulfovibrionia > Desulfovibrionales > Desulfomicrobiaceae > Desulfomicrobium > Desulfomicrobium apsheronum. The sequence goes on from NZ_FORX01000007.1 coordinate 121,053, forward strand.
CATGCGAGAACAGGTCGAAAAGGCGCTCGATACCGTGCGCCCAATTCTGCAGGCCGACGGCGGCTACGTTGAACTGGTGGACATTCTGCCCAGCGGCATCGTGCAGGTGCGCATGAGCGGAGCCTGCAAAGGCTGCCCCATGGCGCAGATGACGCTCAAGAGCAGCATCGAACGCGCCGTCAAGAAAATGGTTCCCGGCATCAAGGCCGTCGAAGCCGTCTAGTCGGACCAGGCCGCCCGACCGGAAAAATCCGGCCGCACATTTCAAACGCAACACTCATCCCACGCCGCCAGGCCGAAAGGTCCGGGTGCGGGACCAGCCGGCGTTTTTTTCGCCGTTTTTTTGGAAGAGCAACATGACTCAAATAGTGACTCGTTTTCCCCCCAGTCCGACTGGGTATCTGCATATCGGAGGCGCCCGCACGGCGCTTTTCAATTATCTGTACGCCCGTCAGAACGGCGGCAAGTTCATCCTGCGCATCGAGGACACAGATCAGGCCCGCTCGACCCAGGAAATGACCGACGCCATCATTGACGCCATGCACTGGCTGGGTCTTGATTTCGACGAAGGCCCCTATTTTCAGAGCGAGCGCGGCGACCTCTACAACAGCTACGTGGACAAGCTCGTGGAAACGGGCAAGGCCTACTACTGCTCCTGTACGCCCGAAGAAGTTGAAGAGATGCGCGAGACGGCTCGCGCTGCGGGACTCAAACCCAAATACAACGGCAAGTGCCGGGAACTGGGACTTGGGCCCGGACCGGGACGGGTGGTCCGATTCAAGACTCCGCTTTCGGGCAAGGTGGTTTTTGACGACACGGTCAAGGGTCCCATCGCCTGGGACGTGCAGGAAATGGACGATTTCATCATCCGCCGGGCCGACGGCTCCTCCATCTATCAGATGGCCGTGGTCGTGGACGACGCGCTCATGGGCGTTACTCACGTCCTGCGTGGCGACGACCACCAGAACAACACGCCCAAGCAGATCCTCATCTACGAGGCGCTGGGCTTTCCACTGCCCAAATTCGGCCACGTGCCCATGATCCTTGGCCCCGACAAGAAAAAAATGAGCAAGCGCCACGGCGCGACCTCGGTCATGATGTACAAGGATCTCGGCTACCTGCCCGAGGCCATGCTCAGTTACCTGGTACGTCTGGGCTGGTCTCACGGCGACGACGAACTCTTCACCATGGCCGAACTGCTGGAGAAATTCTCTTTTGACGGCCTTGGCAAATCGGCCTCGGTCTTTGACATGGACAAGCTCAACTGGACCAACAGCCACTTCATCAAGATCGGCGATGTGTCACGGCTCGCGGGCCTGCTGGACGAAATGATCCGGCAGACCACGGACTTTGAACCGGCACGGGACTATCTTGAAGCCATCGTGCCCCTCTTCCAGTCCAGGGCCAAGACCCTCAAGGAAATGGCCGAGCAGGCGACCTTCTTCCTGCATGGCGCCCACAGCCTGCCTTACGCCGAGGCCGCGGTGACCAAATTCCTCACTCCCGAAACACGGGAGCATCTTGCGATCCTGGCCGAACGCATGCAAGCACTGCCGGCCTTTGATCACAAGAGCCTCGAAGAAATGGTGAACGCCTATCTGGAAGAGACCGGCCTCAAGTTCAAGGCCCTGGCCCAGCCCATTCGCGTGGCCATCACCGGCACGACCATGAGCCCGGGGCTCTTTGAAACCATGGAAGTCCTTGGGCGCGAACGCACCCAGGAACGCTTCCGCAAGGCCCTGACCCTGTAAATCACGGCCCGGGAAACCGGGCCTTTTCCCGACCTGCCGGACGAGTCCATCTCGTCCATCTCGTCCACAAGGTCCACTCCATGTACGACTATCAGCTTCACAACACCTATACCGCCCAGGTGGCGGACGGCATCGAGGACCTCGCCCGAACCGAACTGGAGGAACTCGGAGCCACCGACTGCGCATGCGGCTTTCGCTACGTGCACTTCAAGGCCTCTGCCCGGGCGCTCTACCGCATCGTTTACCGCGCGCGGCTGATCTCGCGCGTGCTGGCTCCACTGGCGCGTTTCGCATGCCCGGCAGACCAGGATCTTTACAACGCAGGCATGGCCATACGCTGGACGGACTTTCTGACTGCGGACCAGACTTTCGCCATCTTCGCCAACGTCTCCAAAAGCGCCATCGGGCATTCCCAATATGCAGGCCTGAAACTCAAAGACGCCGTGGCGGACTGGTTCCGGGATCACACCGGCATCAGGCCCAGCGTCGATCCCCGCGATCCGGATCTGTGGCTGCATCTGCACATCCATGAAGACGTGGGCACGATCAGCCTGGATGTCTCCGGCGGGTCCATGCATCGGCGCGGATACCGCGTGCAGAGCGTGGAAGCGCCCATGAACGAAACCGTGGCTGCGGCGATAATCCGCATGAGCGGCTGGGACGGCAAATCTCCCCTCATTGATCCGCTCTGCGGTTCGGGGACCATTCTGTGCGAAGCCTTCATGCATGCCACCAATCTTCCGGCCGGACTGCTGCGCCGCAAATTCGGCTTCAACCGGCTGCCTGACTTCAACCCCCGGCTCTGGGATCTGGAACTCGCCGCCGAAACCACAGTGGAGCTTGAGGCCGACCTGCGCGGAAGCGACATCGACCCCGTCGCAGTGGAAGCCACGCGGACCAACATGTCCAGGCTGCCCGGCGGGGACGAGGTGATCGTCGGACGCCGGGACTTCTTCGAGCGGACCGACATGACCGGCACGACCATCATCTGCAATCCGCCCTACGGCATCAGGCTGGGCAAAAGCGAAGACATGGCCCCGTGGTTCAAGATGTTCGGAGACCACCTGAAAAAGCAATGTTCCGGCTCCACGGCGTACGTCTACTTCGGGGACAGGGCCTGGCTCAAGTGCATCGGTCTGAAACCGGAATGGAAAAAACCCCTCAAGAACGGTGGGCTTGACGGCCGCCTGGCCAAGTTTGTCCTGTACTGATCACCCCTCGAAGTGAGCACACATTTTCGCGTCCTCCTGTTGACAGATTACTTTCATTGATTCACTTTGAACTACCTTCCAATTTCCACGCCCTGCCCGCTCTCCGGGCAGGAATCGCGCTCAAATTGGCATCACGTTCTATACATTAAATAGGAGGCTTGTATGATCTTCGTGCTCCCGGATCTCCCCTACGCCAAGGACGCTTTAAGCCCGTGCATCAGCGCCAAGACCTTTGACTTTCATCATGGCAAACACCATCAGCTCTACATCGACAACACCAACAAGCTGATCGCGGGCACGGATTTCGAAGGACAGACGCTGCGGGAAATAGTCATGGCCACGGCGGGCGACCCCTCCAAGGCAGGCATTTTCAACAACGCGGCCCAGGTCTGGAACCACTCTTTCTACTGGCGCTGCATGAAGGCCGGAGGTGGCGGAGCACCCACCGGAGCCGTGGCGACAGGCATCAACAAGGCATTTGGCAACTACGAAAATTTCGCCAAGGCCTTCAAGGACGCCGGCATGACCCAGTTTGGAAGCGGATGGGCCTGGCTGGTGGAAAAGGACGGAAAGCTCGAAATCATGAAGACCGGCAACGCCGACACGCCCATGGTGCACGGCGCCAAGGCGCTGCTCACCGCAGATGTCTGGGAGCACGCATATTACCTTGATTACCAGAACCGACGGGCCGATTATCTACAGGATTTTCTGGACAAGCTGGTCAACTGGGAATTCGTCAACCAGCAGTTGGCCAAGTAGTACGGCGGGCAACAAAAAAGGCGACATCAAGTCGCCTTTTTTGTTGAAAAAAAACGGGGTAGCCTAGTTGACCGCGGGCTTGGTCACGGCACCGGAACGAATGCACTGGGTGCAGACCTTCATCCGTTTCACTTCGCCGGACTGCAACTGAGCGCGGACAGACTGAAGATTGGGCATGAAGCGCCGCTTGGTCTTGTTGTTGGCATGGCTGACATGATTGCCGACCTGAGGGCCCTTCCCGCAAATATCGCAAACTTTTGACATAACGTCCTCCTAAAATAGTGCTTTGATATCTTAAGCTGTCATGGCCTGGCAGCTCCGAGACTTTCCGGCCGGCCATGATCATGATTTGCCGCCAGAGGAATTTGGACCCATATATCCGGACGCCGGGGATGGCAAGTAAAAATCCTTGACAGGAAAAAGAATCCCCATATACACGTCCCGTTTCGAGGTGCACACATGGTTGAACATTGGATTGGACTGACGGATCTCCCGGCACAAGGTCGGGAATTTTCATTTGACGACCAGGACGTCTGGCGTGAACTCTGGCAGGAGTTCCACTATGACATGGAAATCGTCACGCCTCTCTCGGCCACGCTGAGCATCGCCCCCCAGCCGGACGGATACCTGATCAAGGGCCATATTGAAGGCACCGTCAGAACAGTGTGTCACCGATGCCTGGAAGATGCCGAAGTGATCATCGACCACGATTTCGACACCTATGAAGCCCACGAGGACGTGGACCTGCTTGATGATGAACCCAGCCACCTGCGCAACATCGACACAGGCTGGGAGTTGGACGCGGCGGGCCTTTTGTGGGAAGAATTCTTGCTGGCCCTGCCCGAAAAAATACTTTGCGCCGACACGTGTTTGGGGCTATGCCCGCAATGCGGAAAAAACAGGAACCTGGAATCATGCGCCTGCAGCAGCCCAGACAGCCAATCCCCCTTGGCCAAAGCGTTGCAAGGCCTTAAAATCAAAACCAATTAGATCGCTTTCAAGATAGAGGTGCCATCATGCCATTGCCCAAGAAGAAAACATCCAAGTCCAGAAGAAACATGCGTCGCTCCCATGACCACGTCGCCATCCCCAATGTCGTGTACTGCGAATGCGGCGAAGCCAGCCTGTCCCACTGCATCTGCCCCGGTTGCGGCAAATACAAGGGACGCCAGTACACCAAGGCTGCAGATGCCTAAAGACATCTGTCTCGCCGTGGACGCCATGGGGGGAGACTTCGGCCCGGAAATAAACATTCCGGGCTCCCTCGCGGCTGCCCGTGAGACTGGGGTCAGACTCATCCTTGTGGGCGACGAACCGTCCATCCGCAAGGAATTGGACAGGCACGCCCATGCGGACGTGCGTTTCGAAATCGTGCATACCACCCAGGTGGCCGGCATGGCGGAAAAGCCTTCGGATGTGCTCAGGCGCAAGAAGGACAGCTCCATGCAGGTGGCCTTTCGCCTTGTGCGCGAAGGCCGGGCCCACGGCGTGGTCACGGCCGGAAACTCCGGAGCGGCCCTGGCCTGCGGAATGTTCATCCTCGGACGCATAAGCGGCGTGGACAGACCGGCGCTGGCCTCCATCATGCCAACACTCAAAAAACCCATCGTGCTCATTGACGTGGGCGCCAACGCGGACTGCAAGCCATACAACCTGGTCCAGTTCGGCCTCATGGCCGAAGTGTTGGCCCGTTGCGTGCTGGACATCTCAAGTCCGAAAGTCGGCATTTTGAGCATCGGCGAGGAAGAAGGCAAGGGCAACAGCCTGACCAAGGACGCCTTTACCCTGCTGAAGGGCTCCTCTCTCAATTTTATAGGCAACGTCGAGGGCCGTGACGTCTTCACCGGCGAGACCGATGTCATCGTCTGCGACGGTTTCGTCGGCAACGTGGCCCTGAAGCTGAGCGAAGGACTGGGTTCGGCCCTGGCTTCCATGCTCAAGACGGAGCTCAAGAAGTCGATCTGGTCGCGCCTTGGAACGCTCATCGCACTGCCCGCCTTCAAACGTTTCGCCAAGAAAATCGACTACGCCGAATACGGTGGCGCCCCCATTCTCGGGCTGAACGGCATCGCCATTGTCTGCCACGGCAAATCCAATGCGCGGGCCATCACCACCGCACTGCAGCAAGCCGCCATCTTCGTGGAGAAAAAGGCCAATGATCACCTCGTGGAAGGCCTGCACGCCAACACGGAACTGAGCCTCTTCTCCCGTACCGGAAAGGCCTCCGCCCTCAAGCAGGAAGCCGCGGGCCTTTAGCCTTGCAACTTGACGCAGCCCCCCTCAAGGGAATGTAGGAATCCTCTCATGTCTTCACCGTGCTTCATTTCGGGCCTGGGCTTGCACCTGCCCCGGACACTTGTAACGAATTCGGACCTGGAACATATCGTCGACACTTCCGACGAATGGATTCGCTCGCGTACCGGCATCGCAACCAGACATTTCGCCCAGGCCGACGAGCCCTGCTCCGTCCTGGCCTACAATGCCGCATGCAAAGCCCTGGAAAATGCGGGAATGACCGCCCAGGAACTCACGCATATTTTTGTGGGTACCTTTTCCGGAGACTACAATCTGCCCAGCACAGCCTGTCTGCTGCAAGACATGCTGGGTCTAAAAGGCATCCCGGCCTTCGATCTGGCCGCAGCCTGCTCCGGCTTTCTATATTGCCTGGAGACCGCCCGGGCCTACACCTGCATGTACCCGGAAGCCAAGATCCTGATCGTCGGCAGTGAAGTGACCACCTCGCGCCTCAACTTCGAGGACCGCACCACCTGCGTGCTCTTCGGCGACGGGGCGGGCGCGGCCATCGTCACCGGACAGGCAAACCCCGGAAGCGTCAAGGTCATCGACGCCATGCTCAAGGCCGACGGCTCCGTGGGCAGCCTCCTGACCGTCCACGGTGGCGGCTCGGCGTGCAAACCGGTCCTTGGCCAGACCATCGGACCGGAATATTTTGTCGAAATGAACGGACGCGACGTCTTCAAGCACGCCGTACGCTGCATGGTGGAAATTTCCGCGAATCTGCTTGAGAAAAACGGGCTGACCACGGACGACATCGACCTCATCATTCCCCACCAGGCCAATATCCGCATCATCGAAGCCATCGGAAAAAAATTGAACGTGGATTCGGAAAAAATCTACGTCAATGTCGACCGAATCGGAAACACTTCCGCAGCTTCCATACCCATCGCCCTGACCGAAGCCGTGGCCAGCGGCCGCATCCAGCCCGGTATGAAGGTCCTGCTCACGGCCTTTGGCGGCGGATTTACCTGGGCATCGGCCTTGTTGCAATTTTAGTGGTCGTTGAGTAACCACTCAATTCGCACATTTCAAGAAAACCACGAGGTCAATCATGAGCGAACTGGTCAGGACCGCCTTGGTCACCGGCGGCACAAGAGGGATCGGCAAAGCGATCGTAAAAAAACTTGCAGGCTTGGGGTACCAGGTTTATTTCACTTACGTCAGCAGACCGGAACTGGCTGAAGCCGTGTGCGCGGAAATCGCGGCCGATGGTGGCGCTGCCCGGGGCTTTCAGCTCGACGCCAGCGACTGGGACGCCGTGGCCGATTTTTTTGCCGCGCAGATCAAGGACAAGGTCAGCCTTGAACTCCTGGTCAACAATGCGGGCATCACCAAGGACGGCCTGATCATGCGCATGAAACGCGAGCAATGGGAGCAGGTGATCCAGATCAACCTGACCGGAGCCTTCGTCTGCCTGCAGCAGGCAGCCAAGATCATGCTCAAGCAGCGCAAGGGACGCATCGTCAATATTTCCTCCGTCGTGGGGCAGATGGGCAATGCCGGGCAAGCCAACTACTGCGCGTCCAAGGCCGGCCTCATCGGGCTGACCAAGGCCGCCGCACTTGAGCTTGGCTCGCGCGGCATCACCGTCAACGCCATCGCGCCGGGGTTCATCGAGACCGACATGACTGAAACTCTCCCCCAGGACGTGCGGGAAAAATATCTCGAACGCATTCCTCTGGGACGCCTCGGTTCGGCGCAAACCATCGCCGACACCGTGGCCTATCTGGCATCCGACCAGGCTGAATACATCACCGGTCAGGTGCTCGGAATCAATGGCGGCATGTATCTGTAGCCTGATTCCACTTTACGTACGAATACACACTTTGGAGGATTACAATGTCTATTGAAGAAAAAGTCAAAGAACTGGTGGTCGAGCAGCTGGGCGTTTCCGCAGAAGAAGTAAAGCTTGAGTCCTCCTTTGTGGAGTCCCTGGGCGCCGATTCCCTGGACCTGACCGAACTGATCATGGCCATGGAAGAAGAATTCGACATCGAGATCGATGACGAAGACGCACAGAAGATCGCCACCGTCCAGGACGCCATCAATTATATCAAGTCCAAGTCCTAGGACCCGTATCGTCGTCATGACACGGTACCCCGGTCCGTCTGGGGTACCTTTTTTTTCATGCACAGCCGGGCGGAACGTTTCGCCTTGCAAGTCCTAACTTTTCGAGAAGATCATGATTGGAAAACGCGTTGTCGTTACAGGCCTTGCGGCCATGACCCCCATTGGCAATTCCCTTGAGGAGAGCTGGACCAACCTTGTCGGCGGAGTCTGCGGCATTGGTCCCATCACTCTCTTTGACTGTTCCGAGTTCGACACAAAGATCGCAGGGGAACTGAAAAATTTCGAACCGACAAATTATGTCGGGGTCAAGGATGCCAAGCGCATGGACCGTTTTGTCCAGATCGCCGTGGCTGCCGGCAAGCAGCTCATGGAAAACTGCGGTCTGACCATGGACGAAGCCACGGCCCCGGAAGTGGGCGTGCTTCTGGGCTGCGGTCTTGGCGGACTTTCGACCATCGAGGACTTCCACAGCAAGCTGCTCAAATCCGGTCCGGGCAGGATTTCCCCTTTCTACATACCCATGCTCATCGCGAACATGGCTTCGGGGCAGATCTCCATCCACACCGGCGCCAAGGGGCCGAACCTAGTCACCACCTCCGCCTGCGCCTCGGCCACGCACGCCATCGGCTATGCGTACTCCGACATCAAGCTCGGCCGGGTCAAGGCCTGCATCACCGGCGGCGTGGAGTCGACGATCACGCCCATGGGCGTATCCGGTTTCACGGCCATGAAGGCCCTGTCCACACGCAACGATGAACCGCTCAAGGCCAGCCGTCCCTTTGACGCCGACCGTACCGGATTCGTCATCGGCGAGGGCGCGGGCCTGCTCATGCTCGAAGAGCTTGAGCACGCCAAGGCGCGCGGAGCCAAAATCTACGCAGAGATAGTCGGCTACGGGGCTTCCGGAGACGCATACCACATTGCCGCGCCCGAAGAGTCGGGCACGGGCATGGGCCAGGCCATGAAGTGCGCCCTGCGGGACGCCGAACTGGCCCCGGAACAGATCACCTTCATCAATGCGCATGGCACATCGACCAAGCTCAACGACAAGACCGAAACCAAAGCCATCAAGGCCGTCTTCGGCGCTCACGCCTACAAGATGCCCATCACCGCCAACAAGAGCATGATCGGGCACCTGCTTGGCGCTGCCGGCGGTGCCGAGGCTGTATTCACGGCCATGAGCCTGACCACGGGCATTATTCCCGGGACAATCAATCAGGACACCCCGGACCCGGACTGCGATCTGGATTACACGCCGGGTGCCAGCAGGGAAATGGACCTGGAATACGGCATCAGCAACTCGTTTGGATTCGGCGGCACCAATGCGTCCGTAATCCTGCGCAGTTTCAAATAACGATTTGCCGCCAAAGCGCGGCTCAACAGAGTGGAGACACCCCATGGACGAACTCACCCGCCAGGATCCGCAGATAGCCAAGGCAATCCAGCTGGAGACCAACCGCCAGATTACCAAACTCGAGCTCATCGCCTCGGAGAACTTCACCTCTCTCGCGGTTCGCGCCGCCATGGGCAGCGTCATGACCCACAAGTACGCTGAAGGCTATCCGGGCAAGCGCTACTACGGCGGATGCGAGTTCGTGGACATGGCCGAAAACCTGGCCATGGAGCGTGCCCGGCAGCTTTTCGGAGCCGAGTACGCCAACGTCCAGCCCCATTCGGGCTCCCAGGCCAACATGGGCGCCTATTTCGCCGTCATCGAACCGGGCGACACCATCCTTGGCATGAACCTGTCCCACGGCGGTCACCTGACTCACGGCAGCCCGGTCAATTTTTCGGGCCGCCTGTTCAAGACCGCCTTCTACGGCGTGGAAAAGGAAACCGGTCAGATCAACTATGACGAAGTCGAAGCCCTGGCCAAGGAACATCAGCCCAAACTGATCATCGCCGGTGCCAGCGCCTACCCGCGCACCCTCGACTTCGCCCGCTTTCGGGCCATCGCCGACAGCGTCGGTGCCAAGCTGCTGGTCGACATGGCCCACATCGCTGGGCTGGTGGCCACGGATCTGCACCCCTCGCCCATCAAGCACGCCCACTACACCACGACGACCACGCACAAGACCCTGCGCGGCCCCCGCGGCGGCATGATTTTAAGCTCAGAGGAGTTCGGCAAGACCCTCAATTCCCAGATCTTCCCCGGCATCCAGGGCGGACCGCTCATGCACGTCATCGCGGCCAAGGCCGTGGCCTTCGCCGAGGCTCTGCGTCCCGAGTTCAAGGCATACCAGCAGCAGGTTCTCGACAACGCCGCCACCCTGGCCAAGGAACTGACCGACGCCGGATACCACCTTGTCTCCGGCGGCACGGACAACCACCTCATGCTGGTGGACCTGACCGCTCAGGACATCACCGGCAAGGACGCCGAGATCGGCCTCGACAAGGGTGGCATCACCGTCAACAAGAACACCGTGCCCTTCGAGACCCGCTCGCCCTTCGTCACCTCCGGGGTGCGCCTTGGCACACCGGCCCTGACCACACGTGGCATGAAAAGCGACGACATGCGCAAGGTGGCCAAATGGATTGTCGCCATCCTCGAGAACCTGGACAACGAGTCCAGACTGACCGAGATCCGGCTTGACGTGGAGAAATTCGCGGGCCAGTTCCCGCTTTTCGCCTGGTAGACCAAGCTTTTTTCTACCGCCTTTCTCCAACCACAGGGCCGATTTGCAGGCCCTGTGGTTGATTCGTTTCCAAAGAGGTGACCATGGACAACCGCATCCCCTGGCCGGAATATTTCATGAGCATCGCCTACCTGGTGGCCGAACGCTCCACCTGTCTGCGGCGAAAAGTCGGGGCCCTGGCCGTCAAGGACAAACGCATCCTGGCCACGGGCTACAACGGCGCGCCTGCCGGACTGACCCATTGCCTTGAACTCGGCTGCATGCGCGAAAAGCTCGGCATCCCTTCCGGCCAACGCCACGAACTCTGCCGCGCCCTGCATGCCGAACAGAACGTCATCATCCAGGCCGCCATCCACGGGGTGAGCATCGAGGGCGCTGACATCTTCTGCACCACCCAGCCGTGCATCCTCTGCGCGAAAATGCTCATAAACTGCCGGGTACGCGCCATTTACTTCGCCGAAGGCTACCCCGACGAAATGTCCCGGGAGATGCTGGACGAGGCAAAAATCCCGTATTCCCGGCTGGAGAAGCCCGCCGATGCGTGACGAAAACGTGTTCATGGACCGGGCCATCCGCCTGGCCGAAAAGGGCCGTGGTCGCACGGCGCCCAACCCCTGCGTCGGGGCGGTGCTGGTGCGCGGCGGAGAGATTGTGGCCGAAGGCTGGCATACGGCTTGCGGACAGCCTCATGCCGAGGTCGAGGCTCTGCGCGACGCACGGGCCAAAGGCATTGATCCGAGCGGATGCACCCTCTACGTCACCCTTGAGCCATGCAACCATCATGGTAAGACGCCTCCCTGCACCCAGGCCATCCTGGAGGCCGGGATCGCGGAGGTGGTCATCGGGTGCATCGATCCCAACCGATCCGTGGCCGGGGGCGGGGCCGACAGCCTGAGGAACAGGCGCGTCAAGGTGCGCACGGGCCTTCGCGAGCAGGAATGCAAAGATCTCATCGCCGATTTTCTGATCTGGCAGACCACTGCCCGCCCGTACTCCATTCTCAAGCTGGCCACGACCCTGGACGGCAAGATCGCCACCCGCGACGGCCAGGCGGCCTGGATCTCCGGAGAAGCCTCGCGCCGCGAAGTGCACCGGCTGCGAACCTGGTGCGGAGCGGTCATCGTCGGCGGCGGCACGTTCCGCGCGGACAACCCAATGCTGACCTGCCGACTGCCCGAATACGATGGCCCGCAACCCCTGGCGGTGATCGTTTCCCGCGAACTGCCGGACCCGGGAAAGGGCTCTCATCTTCTGTCCGCCCGACCCGGCCAGACCGTGTTTTGGACAACCGAGGCGCAAAGCCGCTCCGAGCGGGCCACGCAGCTTACGGAACTGGGCGTCACGGTCTGGGGACTGCCCTTCCTGAAATCCGAGCCCGAGGCCCTCGACCTTGGCGCGGGGCTGCAACTGCTGCGCAGTGACAAGGGTTGCCTGTACACCCTGACCGAGGGCGGCGGACATCTGGCCGGGTCCATGCAAAGACAGGGGCTGGTCGACGAACTGCGCATCTTCCAGGCCATGAAGGTTCTGGGCGACGAAGAGGCCCGCTCGGCATTTGCCGGACGCAAGGCCCTTTCCATGCAGGACTGCTGGGAATTTCGGACCGTGGAGCAAGGATTTTTTGATACCGATCTCTATCTCAGGCTGCGAGCAAAGGAGTAGGAATGTTCACAGGAATCATCCAGGGCCTTGGCCGGGTGGCGGGCATGGACCGAAGCGGCGGCGAAACCCGCTTCAAGATCCGTCCGGACTTTGCCCTGACCGACTACGCCCTTGGCGAATCCATCGCCGTGAACGGGGTCTGTCTGACCGTGGAAACTTTCGGAACGGGCTGGTTCACGGCCTACGCTTCCGGCGAGACCATGTCCGTGACCAACCTTGGCGCCCTTGGCATATCCTCGGCGGTCAACATCGAACGGGCCCTGGCCGTGGGCGACCGCCTTGGCGGACACATCGTCTCCGGCCATGTCGATTGCCTGGCCGAGGTGCTGTCCGTCAGGCAGGCCGGCCAGTCCCGAATCTACCGCCTGGGCTTCCCGGCACCCTACTCGGCCCAGGTCATCCCCAAGGGTTCCGTGGCCCTGGACGGGATAAGCCTGACAGTCAACGATTGCGGTCAGGGTTTTTTGGAAGTAAACATCATCCCGGCCACGCAACGGGAGACAACCATTTCGGACTGGACGCAGGGACGGCGGATCAACATGGAGACCGATGTCATCGGCAAGTATGTGCAGCGCATGCTTAATCCTTGGAGCGAAAGTCGCACCACGGGCACTCCATCGGCCATCACCCCTGATTTTCTGAAAGAACACGGATTCTGATCGTCACTCCAGTCCGACAGCCCATAAACGAGGAAAAAAGATGCACAAATGCTCGGCCGAAGAGGCCATCAAAGAAATAAAGGCCGGGAAGATGATCATCCTGGTCGACGACGAGGACCGGGAAAATGAAGGCGATCTGACCATCGCCGCCGAAATGGTCACTCCCGACGCCATCAATTTCATGGCCAAGTACGGACGCGGCCTCATCTGCCTTGCCCTGGAGCCGGCCCTGGTCGACAAGCTGGAACTCCCCCTCATGGCGCGCCGCAACACCTCCAAATTCGGCACCAATTTCACCGTGTCCATCGAGGCCAAGCAGGGCGTGACCACGGGCATCTCCGCCCATGACCGGGCCCTGACCATCCAGACCGCCGTGGCCGACGAAACCACCCCCGAGGATCTGGCCACCCCCGGCCACATCTTCCCCCTGCGTGCCAAGCCGGGCGGAGTCCTGGTTCGCGCTGGACAGACCGAGGGCTCCGTGGACCTGGCCCGCCTTGCCGGACTCAAGGGCGCGGCCGTCATCTGCGAAATCATGAACGACGACGGCACCATGTCGCGCATGCCCGACCTCAGGAAATTCGCCGAAGAGCACGACATGAAGATCGCCACCATCGCCGATCTCATCGCCTACCGCTCCCGCAAGGACTCCCTGGTCCGCCGCGTGGCCGAGGCGCGCATGCCTACCTGCTACGGCGATTTCACCATCGTGGCCTACGAGAACGACATCGACGCCCATACGCACATCGCCCTGGTCAAGGGGGATATCTCCGAGGACAGCCCCGTGCTGGTCCGGGTGCACAGCGAATGCCTGACCGGCGACGTTTTCGGCTCCATGCGCTGCGACTGCGGCAGCCAGCTGCAGCGGGCCATGCAGATCGTCAATGACGAAGGCGCCGGCGTCATCCTCTACATGCGCCAGGAAGGCCGCGGCATAGGCCTTGGCAACAAGATCAAGGCCTACCACCTGCAGGACGAGGGCCGCGACACCGTGGAGGCGAATCTGGAACTGGGCTTCGCGCCCGATCTGCGCGATTACGGCCTGGGCGCGCAGATCCTGGTCGATCTTGGCGTGAAGCACATGCGGCTCATGACCAACAACCCCAAGAAGATCATCGGCCTGGAGGGCTACGGCCTGAAAGTCGTGGAGCGGGTGCCCATCGAAATTCCGGCCTGCGACGACAACAAGTGCTATCTGCACACCAAGCATTCAAAACTCGGCCATCTGTTGCATTTTGAAGCCGAAAACAAATAATTTTTTTTAAGGGAGTAGACATGCTGCACATCAAGACCATCGAAGGCCAGATGCAGGCCCAGGATCAGAAGTTCACGATCATCGCCAGCCGCTTCAACGACTTCATCGTCGATCGTCTCATCGGCGGGGCCGTGGATTATCTGCTTCGTCACGGAGCCACCCGCGAGAACATCACCCTCATCCGCGTGCCTGGCGCATTCGAGATGCCTCTGGTGGCCCAGAAAGTCGCGAGGAGCGGCAAGGCCGACGCCATCGTCTGCTTGGGCGCGGTAATCCGTGGCGCCACACCCCATTTCGACTATGTCTGCAGCGAAGCCACCAAGGGCATCGCCCATGTGTCCATGGACACCGGCGTACCCATCGGCTTTGGCCTTTTGACCACGGACACCCTGGAACAGTCCATCGAACGCGCCGGCAGCAAGGGCGGAAACAAGGGTGTCGAAGCCGCGTCCGCGGTTCTGGAAACCCTGCGCGTATTGCAGCAGATCTAGGGGAAATCCGTGACTCACAACCGTCGGCATCAACGCCGCTTCGCCTTTCAGGTCATCTATTCGCTGGTTTTCGGCCGGGAAATGTCCAAGGACTCCCTCATCAAGTCCTTTGACAATTTCTGGACCGAAGAGGAATTCGACATGGAGCGCCAGGATTCCTACGCCTGGACTCTGGTCGAGGGCGTGTTCGACAATTACGACAGCATTGACGAGATCATCACCCAGCACTCGCAGCACTGGAAATTGAACCGCATCGCCAAGGTCGAACTGACCATCCTGCGGCTCTCCCTCTTCGAGATGCTCTTCTGCCCCGACATCCCCATCAAGGTGGCCATGAACGAAGCCATCGAACTGGCCAAGGATTTCGGGGACGACAACTCCAAGACCTTCGTCAACGGAGTGCTCGACGCCGCGGCCAAGGGTGCCCAGCGCAATGAACACAAGACAATTCAGTCCGCCAACACGGAATCTTGAGGACAGCATGAGGCATTACGATTTCAAGCAGATCGAGGAAAAATGGCAAAAGGCCTGGGAAGACCAGGCCTGTTTTCGAACCGACATGTCCCGGGACGGCGAAAAATACTATGTCCTGGAAATGTTTCCCTACCCCTCGGGACGCATCCACATGGGGCATGTGCGTAACTATTCCATCGGCGACGTGGTCGCCCGTTACAAACGCATGCAGGGCTTCAACGTGTTCCACCCCATGGGCTGGGACGCCTTCGGCCTGCCTGCCGAGAACGCGGCCATCAAGAACAACACCCACCCCGCCAAGTGGACCTACGAAAACATCGCCTACATGCGCACCCAGCTCAAACGCCTGGGCTATTCCTACGACTGGGACCGGGAAATCGCGACGTGTCACCCCGGATACTACCGTTTCGAACAGGAATTCTTCCTCAAGTTCCTGGAAAAAGGACTGGTTTACCGCAAGAACGCTCCGGTCAACTGGTGTCCGAGCTGCCACACGGTACTGGCCAACGAACAGGTCGAGGAAGGCCTGTGCTGGCGCTGCGATTCCGAGGTGCAGCAAAAACAGCTTTCGCAGTGGTTTTTGCGCATCACCGACTACGCCGAGGAGCTTCTGGCTGATCTGGACAAGCTGACCGAAGGCTGGCCGGAGCGCGTGCTGACCATGCAGCGCAACTGGATCGGCAAAAGCATCGGCGCCGAAATTTCCTTCAAGGTCCAGGACCTTGACGAAGAAATCCCCGTATTCACGACCCGCCCCGACACGCTCTTCGGCGCGACGTTCATGAGCCTAGCTCCGGAACATCCGCTGGTGCAGAAGCTCGTCGCCGGGACCTCCCAGGAAGCCGCTGTCAGCGAATTCGTGGACCGCATCGCCAAGATGGACCGCATCGTCCGCACCGCTGACGACCTGGAAAAGGAAGGCGTCTTCACCGGACGGTACTGCATCAATCCCCTGAACGGTCTTGAAATGCCCATCTATGTGGCCAACTTCGTGCTCATGGGCTACGGCACGGGCGCGGTCATGGCCGTCCCGGCTCACGACCAGCGCGATTTCGAATTCGCGGCCAAATACCAGTTGCCCGTGCAGGTGGTCATAAATCCCAAGGACATAAGTCTTGATCCGAAGACCATGACCGAGGCCTATTCCGACCCCGGCATAATGACCAATTCGGGACAGTTCGACGGCATGGGCAACGAAGAGGCCAAAAAGGCCATCGTGGACATGCTCGCGGCCCGGGATCTGGGCAAGCCCACGGTCAACTATCGCCTGCGCGACTGGAACATTTCCCGCCAGCGCTACTGGGGCGCGCCCATACCGGTCATCTATTGCGATGACTGCGGCATCGTGCCCGTGCCGGCAAGCCAGCTCCCGGTGGAGCTGCCCCTGGACGTCAAGGTCAACGCCGACGGTCGCTCCCCCCTGCCGGATTGCGAAAGTTTCGTGAACGTCGCCTGCCCGACCTGCGGCAAGCCCGCCCGTCGCGAGACGGACACCATGGACACCTTCGTGGAGTCATCCTGGTATTTCGCCCGCTACACCTCGGCCCGCAACGAGACCGAGGCCTTCGACCCGGCGGAGGTCGCATACTGGATGCCGGTTGACCAGTACATAGGCGGCATCGAACACGCCATCCTGCATCTTTTGTATTCGCGCTTTTTCGTCAAGGCTCTGCGCGACGAAGGATACCTCACCCACGACGAACCGTTCAAGAACCTGCTGACCCAGGGCATGGTTCTGCTGCATGGTTCCAAGATGTCCAAATCCAAGGGCAACGTGGTCGATCCTGACGAGATGATCGCCAAGTACGGAGCGGACACCGTTCGCCTGTTCTGCCTTTTCGCCGCGCCGCCGGAAAAGGATCTGGAATGGAACGACAAGGGCATCGAGGGTTCAAGCCGTTTTCTGAACCGCCTGTGGCGGCTGGTGGACGAACTCGATGACATCCTCTCCCCCGTCGGCACATGCGTGAGCGTGGAAGGATCGCTCGGCGAGGCCGAGGCCGAACTGCGCCGCAAGGAACACGACACCGTGCGCAGAGTGGAACGCGATATTGAAAACAAGTTCCAGTTCAACACGGCCATTGCCGCCATGATGGAGCTGGTCAACACCCTCTACGCGACCAAGGACGACCTGCGCGGCAGCAAGCACGGCCCGCGCCTTTTGTCATCGGCCATCTCTTCCCTGCTGGTGACCCTGTCGCCCATCGCCCCGCACGTCTGCGAAGAAGTCTGGAACCGCATGGGGTACACCAGGACCCTGGCCGCCGAACCCTGGCCCATTCACGACCCCGAAGCCCTCAAGACCAACGAGGTGACCGTGGTTTTGCAGGTCAACGGCAAGCTTCGCGGCCAGATCACGGTTGCGGCGGATGCGACCTCGGAAGAAATAGAGACTCAGGCCATGAACGATCAAAACGTCTCACGACACATCGAGGGCAAAACAATTGTCAAAACAATCGTCATTCCCGGAAAACTGGTCAACGTGGTTGTCAGGTAGCCTTGTGTGGGCGGTGCTCTGCATCGCCCTCCTGCTGCCCGCATGCGGATATCAGCTCACTGCCCGGGCTCCGATCCAGCTGCCCCAGGACAGCACGCGCCTCTATCTGGACAAGGTCACCAACCCGACCACCGAGACATGGATCGAGCCCATGCTCAGAAGCAGCCTGCGCGACGAACTGACCCGCCGCGGCAACGTGACCTGGGTCAGCCGGGACGAGGCCGAGGCCACGGTCAACATCGACGTGCGCTCCTACAGCACCTCCGACTCCCTGAAGGGCCGCGATGACGTGACCCTCAAGTCAGCGGCCAGCATTCAGATGGTGGTCACCTTTTTCAGCACCAAGACCAACGCCCTGATCTGGACCTCGGGTCCGATCTTAGCCTCTGAATCCTTTCGGGGCGCCAGCGAAATCCAGTCGAGCTCGGGCACCCTGCAGTCAACAAGCGCCAAGCGCGAAGCGACCCAGGAAGCCGTAGACCTCGCGGTGCGCAAAGTGGCCGACCAGCTGGGCCAGAAGTTCTGATCCGGACATGACCAGACAGGGCTTCTCCTTTCTCGTCTGCGCGGACCCGGAACTTTTGAAGGACCGCGTGGAAGAACTCCTGGAAGGCCAGGATTTTGCCGTTCGAACTTTTTGGGGTGATGAAGAACTCCCGGATCGCTTCTGGCAAACCCTGACCGTTCCCTCCATGATGGGCCCGCCCAACGCCGTGGTCCTGCGCCGGGCCCAGGACCAGAACGACGAATTCTGGACCCGCATGGCAGCCCTTTTGGCCATGGCCAGGCCTTCGGTCTGGCCCATGTTCTGCATTGAGGGCGAGTGGAAATCCGGCAAATCCAACGTGCCCAAGACCGTGAGCAAGGGAAGATACTGGGCCGCCGCACAAAAAAGGGGCTGGATCTGGGAACATCCCGGCCTCTCCCGCGCTACCATCGGCCAGGAACTCGATCGCTTTGCCGCGCGCCACGGACTGACCTACGCCCATGGCGTCAAGAAAATCCTGGCGGAATCCCTGCCGCTCAGCACCATTGCCCTGCGCAACGAGCTGGAAAAAATCCTGCTCCTGGCAGGCCCGGAAAAATCAATCCTGCCCGAACACCTCACGGCCCTCGATGCCGAGGAGGCCTTTGATCTCTTCGCCTTTCTGCGCTCCCTGCAAACTCCCGCCGGCCGTCAGAAGGCCTGGGACCGTCTCCTGAACGACCCGGCCATGGCTGGCGGAGACATGGTTTTTCCGGTCTCCTCGCTCATGCTGCGCGAAGCCCGCCAGCTCTGGCAACTCCTGCACGGAGAAGACGGCAAGGTCCAACTCTACCCCAGTCTGAAAACGGAAAAGAAACGCTTGGCCCAGCGTCTGGGACCGACGCGCATCGGCCGCTTCTGGGATATCGTGCTGCAGGCCGACACGGACATCAAAACCGGAAGGTTAAAACCCGCCCAGGCCATGGAAAACCTCGTCAAGGAAGCCCAGCGCCTGTGGTGAAAGAGGACGCAGCCCACTATCTGGGACACCGCCAGCGGCTGCGCGAACGCCTGGACAACGATCCCCGGGCCCTGTCCGATTATGAAGTGCTGGAATTGCTTCTGACCTACGCCTTGCCCCGCAAGGACACCAAGCCCATCGCCAAAGAGATGATCTCACGTTTCGGATCGCTTGGCGACGCGTTGCTCGCCGACCCCGTCCGCATCGCCGAAATCCCCGGCCTCGGCGAAAGCGCTGCCAGATTCTGGCGGACACTGCACGAATGCCGCGCGCGCCAGGCATGCGGCGCGATAGCCCGCAGGGAAAAATTCTCATCGCCGGAACAGGTTCGGGACATGGTCTGCGCCCGCCTTGGGCACCTTACCAAGGAAGAATTCTGGGTCATCCTCGTCGACAACCAGAACAGGCTCATCTCCTTTGAACGCGTCTTTCGGGGCACCGTGGATCAGACCGCGGCCTACCCACGCGAAATCCTCGAACTGGCCCTGCGCCACCATGCCGGCGGACTGATCCTGGTCCACAACCACCCCGGCGGAAACCCCGTCCCCTCATCGCAAGACAAGGCCCTGACCGAAACCATCGCCCGCCTGGCGGACGACCTCGGCTTGCGCCTGCTGGACCACATTGTCGTGACTTCCGAGACCTTTTCCAGCTTCCGCGCCCAAGGCCTGCTCTGATTTTTTATTCCCAAATGGGAAAAAATCCATTTTTTTTCTTGCCTGGGGCTCCAGGAGCCTTATAATTGACTGAATTTGCTTTTCGCGGCTTGAAACAACGCGAATACAACACCACGAGGAGACCTCCATGAGCGAAGAAAAAACGTTTTCCCCGGAAAAAGACGAACTTCAGGGCGAAAATTCAGATACAGCCAGTGCCGACAGCTCTGTTCAGGAAGCGGAAATCCCGACCACCATGCCTCTTTTGGCGGTCAGGGACATTGTCGTCTTCAATTACATGATCCTGCCCCTGTTCGTCGGACGTGAAAAAAGCGTGCAGGCTGTGGACGCGGCGCTCAACGGCAGCCGCTACATCTTCATCAGCACGCAAAAGGACGAGGGCGTGGACGATCCCTCTCCCGAGGATCTCTACGCCACCGGCACCGTGGCCATGATCATGCGCATGCTCAAGATGCCCGACGGCCGACTCAAAGTCCTGGTCCAGGGCCTGACTCGCGCCAGAATCACCGAATTCGTGCAGCACGATCCCTTCGACATGGTCAAAATTGATACCATCGACGAGCTCGTGGTTGAAAATCCCGGCCCCGAAGAAGAAGCCCTGCTGCGCTCGGTCAAGGAACAGAGCGAAAAAATCCTGACCCTGCGCGGCATTGACGCCGGCGAGATCATGAACGTGCTCAACGCCGTGAACGAGCACGGCCGCCTGGCCGACCTGGTCGCATCCAACCTGCGCATGAAGTCCTCCGAGGCCCAGCGCATCCTGGAAAGCCATGATCCCATCGAACGACTGAACCTGGTCAACTCCCAGCTGGTCAAGGAAGTGGAAGTGGCCTCCATGCAGGCCAAGATCCAGAGCATGGCCAAGGAAGGGATGGACAAGGCCCAGCGCGAATATTTCCTGCGCGAGCAGCTCAAAGCCATTCGCCGCGAGCTTGGCGACAAGGGCGGCGAAGGCGAAGAGATGGAAGAACTCAGAAAAACGCTGAACTCCCTTGGCCTGCCCAAGAAGGTAAAAAAAGAGGCCGACAAGCAGCTCTCGCGACTTGAGTCCATGCATCCCGACAGCTCGGAAGCGACCATCCTGCGCACCTATATCGACTGGCTCATCGACCTGCCCTGGAAAAAGACGTCCAAGGACCGGCTCGACATCAAGGAAGCGGCCAAAATCCTCCACGAGGACCACTACAACCTTGAAAAGGTCAAGGAGCGCATTCTCGAATACCTGAGCGTACGCAAGCTCAATCCGTCCATGAAGGGCCCGATCCTGTGTTTTGTGGGCCCTCCCGGAGTTGGCAAGACCTCGCTTGGCAAGTCCATCGCCAGATCCCTCGGGAGAAAATTCGTACGCATGTCGCTGGGCGGAATGCGTGACGAGGCCGAGATCCGAGGACACCGCCGCACCTACATCGGCGCCATGCCCGGCCGCATCATCCAGTCCATGAAGGACGCCGGAACGATCAACCCGGTCATCATGCTCGACGAAATCGACAAGCTCGGCAACGATTTCAGAGGCGATCCGTCCTCGGCGCTGCTGGAGGTGCTCGATCCGGAACAGAACAACTCCTTCACGGATCATTACCTCAACGTGCCCTACGATCTGTCGAAGGTCATGTTCATCTGCACGGCCAACATGCTCGACACCATCCCGTCGGCCCTTTTGGACCGCATGGAAGTGATCCGCATCCCCGGCTACACGGAGCAGGAGAAGACCATCATCGCACGGCGCTACCTCCTGACCAGACAGATCAAGGAAAACGGTCTCACCAGCGACACCCTGATCATCTCCGACGCGGTTCTGGCCGAGATCATCAGAGGCTACACGCGCGAAGCGGGCCTGCGCAACCTGGAGCGGGAAATCGGCTCCATCTGCCGCAAGTACGCGCGCCGGGTGGCCGAGGGCAAGAAGGGGCCGTTCCGCGTGACCACCTCGGCGCTCATCAAGCTCCTGGGTCAGCCCAAATTCATGGATGAGGAGCGTGAAAGCTCCATGCCCCCCGGCGTGGCCCTGGGTCTGGCCTGGACGCCCTACGGCGGCGAGATCCTGCACATCGAATGCAGCCTTTTGCCGGGCAAGGGCAAGCTCATCCTGACCGGAAAGCTCGGCGAGGTGATGAAGGAAAGCGCCCAGGCGGCACTGAGCTTTGCCCGCACCAAGAGTGCGAGCCTGCAGCTTGCCGATGACTTCTTCGACACGCACGACATTCACATCCATGTCCCGGCCGGCGCCACGCCCAAGGACGGACCATCCGCCGGCGTGACCCTCGTCACGGCGCTCATGTCGGCCATCAGTAATGAACCGGTGGCCTCGGATGTGGCCATGACCGGCGAAATCACCCTGCGCGGACGGGTCATGCCGGTGGGCGGCATCAAGGAAAAAATCCTGGCGGCGGTCAGTCACGGGGTCAAGAAGGTGCTCATCCCGGCCCGCAACGCTCACGACCTGGACGAGATCCCCAAGGAACTCAGAAAGCGAATCACGGTCAAAACCGTGGAAACCATCGACGAAATCTGGCCGGAAGTGCGTTCCTTGAAAAACGAATGATCCACCCCCTCGCTTAAAAATGAAAACCCCCGTGACACCAACATGTCGCGGGGGTTTTCATTTGCCGTGCCCGGGAGCGCGACTCATGTCCGGCGGAGGTTCGGGCCTTGTTCCGAAGATGCGCTTGCGGGCAGATCGATGACAAATCTGGTCCCGGTGTCAGGCGTCGACTCCACCCACATTTTTCCGCCGTGCCCACGAGTCACGATGAAGTAGGACACGGAAAGCCCAAGCCCCGTGCCGATGCCTGTAGGCTTGGTGGTAAAGAAGGGTTCGAAGATCCGGCGCATGACGTCGGCGGGCATGCCCGCCCCGTTGTCCTCGATCTCGCAGCGTATGCCCGAGGCCAGGTTCGATAGTCTGATCACGATTTTCGGATCTTCGGACCGCTGATCGCCCATGGTCATGGCCTGGGCCGCATTGCGCAGCAGATTCAAAAAGACCTGCTCAAGTTCCGTCTCCGTGCACTCGACCGGCACAAGATCCAAGGCATAATCCTTGACGATGCGGATCTGCTTAAAATCGAAGCTTTTCTTCAGGTCATAGTCGTTTTGCGCCAGAATCAAGGCCCGGTCCACAATGACCGGCAGCGAGCAAACCGCGCGTCTGGATTCGCTGCGGCGACTAAAATCGAGCATGTGCCGGATAATATCCGCCGCACGCAAGGCGGCGTCCTGCATGTCCTGCACAAATGTCAGAATTTTGCGTTCCTGCATGTATTTCTCAAGCAGCTCCATATCAAGGCCGATGCTCTTGGCCACTTCGATATTCCTGTGAAAATCGGGACGGGTGCGCTGCACCAGATTCTGCGCGCTCTGCACGATGATCCCCAACGGATTGTTGATCTCATGGGCGACTCCGGCCGCGATGCCACCCACCGAGACCATCTTCTCGCTCTGAATCATCATCTCCTGCATGCGCTTGAACTCGGTCACATCCCGTATCACGGCCAGAAGATAGCGCTCCATGCCGAGACTTATGAACTGGCCCGAAACGCTGCACGGCACATGCGCGCCGTCCTTGCGCCGGAATTCGAGTTCCATGTTGTTGAACTGGCCGGCTCTCTTCAGGCGGTCGATCACCCGCCCGCGACTCTCAGGATCGACGAACAGACCGATCTCAAGGGCGCTCCTGCCCACAAGCTCATCCTGGCGGTATCCTGTGAGCCGTGCGTAAGCGTCGTTGACTTCGACCAGCAGGCCGCTGTCCGGATCCGACAGCGAAATGGCGTCAGGGGAGAGCTTGAAGAGACGCGAAAATTTTTCCTCGGATTGACGCAACCGCTCCTCAGTGCGCTTGCGTTCGGTGATATCGCGAAAAATCCCCTCGACTCCAAGAACGGCGCCCTGCTCGTTGTAGTAAAGCCCGCTCGATGTGGCCACGAGCACCGGCTGGCCGTCCTTGCGCTTCAAGACCACCTCGAAGTCGGCCACGAAGTCCTGGGCCTTAATGCGCTGTAAGAAATTCCGTCGTTCCTCGGATTCGAACCAAAATTCCTCGTTCAATCGTCCGAGCATCTCCTCGGTGCTTTCGTAGCCCAGCAGGCGGGCCCCCGACGGGCTGACCATGGCGAGCCGACCCTCGGCGTCGGTGCGGTAGAAGACGTCATGAATATTGTCGATGACCGAGCGATAGAGCTTCTCACTTTTGCGCAAGGCCTCTTCGGCCCTTTTCCGCTCGGTATAGTCGAAAAGCAGGGAGAGCATGACCTCCCGTCCCTGAAGAATGATGATCTCGGCGGACCAGAGGACGGAACGCGCGCTGCCCGTACTTGTCAGAAACTCGATGGGAAACTCCTTGAAGGATCCCTCCTTGCGCAGAATTTCAATGGCCCTGTCCCTGAGGTCCGTGTCTGCCCATATCCCCACTTCCTTGGAGGTCCGGCCGATCTGGTCCTCCTTGGCATAGCCGAGCATCTCTACCCACCTGGCATTGACATCGATGAAACGGCCGGTGGCTATGTCGGAGATGACCAGGGGCGCGGGACTTGAATGAAAGGCCTTGGCGAAGCGTTCCTCGCTCTGACGCAGCAGTTCCTCGGCCTCCTTGCGCTCGGTGACATCACGTCCAACGCCGACGATGGCCTCGATTTCTCCCGTTTTCCCGAGAATGGCCGAATCGTTCCATGCGAACCAGCGCCAACCGTCGACCGTCATGGCACGCTGCTCCATGTAGGCGGTATGAGGCGGGACAAGGAGCGCCTTCATGGCCCCTTCGGTGGCGGCCACGTCATCCGCATGAATGAGCGGCATGAAGGTCGAATTCAGCAGCTCGGCCTCGGATTTACCAAAGGTTCGGCAATACGCTGGGCTCACGTAAAGAAAGCGTCCCTCCAAATCGACCTTGACCAGCAGGTCGGTCTGATGCTCCACGAGAAGTCTGTATTTTTCCTTTCTCTCACCCGCCTTGCGCACAGATTCCGCCAACTCTGCCGTTTTAGCCAGGACCCGTCTGCGCAGAAAGAAATTCCACAGAAAAACGGCCACAAGTATTAAGCTCAGAATTCCGAACACCAGGACGATCATGCTCCATGGCAAAGCTGCCTGAACGGGACGACCGGACCATTCGTCCATGATCGCACCAATTTCGGACCCCGTGATTTGATCGAACCCGCCCTGTATCACGCCCAGAAGCTCGGCATTGCCTTTGCGCACCGCCCCGTGCATCGAATATGTCGTGATCAGTTCCGAGGCTTGGCGAAATTCGGAACTTCTCTCATGCTGGGCCAGATAATGTCGCGCCACCGGCACGTCCGAGATGAATACCTTGATCTCACCTGAAATGGCCGCCCGGACAAGATCGCGCACACCGGGAAATGTGGCGAAGCGCAATTCGGGGTGCCGGGACAGGGCCAAGTCCCGGGCAGCGTCTCCTCCGACGATCCCTACCGAAAATCCGGCGAGATCTTTGACATTCTTGATCCCCCCGAGCTGGTCATGAAAGAATATGCCGGATGGAATGACAGTGATCTGCGTCGTCAGGTCGAACAGCTCCTCGCGCTTCGGCGTCCGCGCCATCCCTCCAATCGCATCGGCCTTTCCTCCCCTGACCGCGTCCAGGGCGGCACTCCACTCCATGAGCTGGAATTCCACGGCGATGCCGGTCTTTCTGCTCCACAGCTCCCAGACATCGACCAGAATCCCCTTGGGACTGCCCGAGGCATCGAGAAATATGTACGGAGGATAATCCTTGTCATCCGCCACAACAATCTTCTCGGGAGCGGCCAGCGCATCCGAGACAGGAAAAAGCAGGGAGAAGAGGACAAGAAACGCGTGTGCCCAAAGACAGATCGCGAAGTTTACGTCCTTTTTATTGCAGCGCATTGTGGCAGCTCACTTTTGAAGAAAATGCCGGGGGCGGAAGCATGGCATGATCCTTTGGAAAAACATCGCGGCGAGCCGGTTGCAACGGCCCGCCGCATGCGAACTAGGGCATCAGGGAATCACTGATTTCCTTGAACAGATCGGCCATGCAGACCACGCCGATGATCTTGCCTCCCTCCTCGACCACTGCGCGTCCGCGACGATAGTCGAGAAAGACCTCAAGTACGCGGGCCAGCGGATCGTTGGGCCTCAGCATGGGGATGTCATGTTGCAGGCATTCCGAGATGCGGACCTGGGAGCAGCTGCGGCAGGCATGGGCAAAGGCGCTGTCCCAGTCTACCTCGTTGCCGTCCAGGACGGAGCCCTTGAGCAGGCACGGACCAATGCCCTGGATCAGATTCCACATGGAAAGCACGCCAATGAATTTGTCTGTTTTTGAAAAAACCAGCACGAAACTGGTGTCCGCCTGTTTGGCGCGAATTTGGCGCAGGGCGGTGATGGCCTCGGAAAGGCTCGCGTCCTCGCGCACGAACGCAAAATCCTCACGCATGATATCCCAGACCCGCTTGCGTAACATCATGATTATACCCCTGTTTAATGATAATGAAGAATAGGGCCCGGCCCCGAACTCACTCAGTCGAAATCGGCCAAAAGCGCGCCGATGTGCAATTCTTCCGTCAGCGACTGGTTCTGATACAATGTCCTGATCCGCCACGAAGCCTGTTGCAGATGGGCGTTGGTGATGCCGTTGGCCAGGGCGGTGTAGGCTTCGAGAAAGGCGGCCAGATGATCGCACACCTTGAGCATTCTGCCGTCCTTGGGGCAGAATTCGTCACGGTTGTACGGCCCCTGCAACTGCTCCCAGCTCACGACTTTCGCCCGTCCGTCCTGCATGATGGTGGACTCGAACTCCGAGCCTACCTCGATGCCCAGAAAATACTCCAGCCGATCCACAAGCCCCCCATACACCGAACGGTCGAGGATGGAAAAGAGGCGGCGTTCAAGTTCCTGGCCTTCATATTCGCGGATCAGATCCCCGATGCCCTGAACCGAACTCTTGACCGGCGAGATGATATCGCGGGTCAAGAGTTCCGGGATATCGTGAAAAAGCCCGGCATAGAAATTATTTTTTCTGCGCACCGGACAAGCGCCAACGGCGATGCTGAAAAAATAGGCCAGACACGCCACGATGAACATGTGCCCAAGGACGGAAGTCTCGGGGATGCGCGGGGTCTGGGACCAGCGTTTCTGAAAACGCAACTGCCCGCACATGAAGGCGAATTTCCCGAGCCGGGTGCTCGGCCCCTCGATCAGTTGGCGCACGCCGATCAGATCCAGATGCGCCTCCAGGCCGCGCCTGAAATTGTCCTCGATGTCGTCCATTTCCTCATCCCATTTGTTCATGTCCCGGATGAGGTGGAACTCCCACCTGCTGGCGAAGAGATGCGCGGCGTCGAGAATCCGAGAGGCCAGGCTCTGGTCGCCGCTGACCTGCCGTTCGAAATGGTCCTTCATGCCGTCCCAAAAATCCTTGCCCAGAGGCTGGACGCGCGGCTGTAATTCATTGAGCACCCAGGCCGTGAGCTTCTGATAATGGGCTGGATTGGACTTGATCTGGTAAAAGATGGGCGGCTTGATGTCGGTTATGACCAAACGATAAAGGTAATCGTAAATTCCGCCGCGCACGATGTCTTCGCCAAGGACGGCCCTGTCTCCGGGGGAAAGATTCTGGGAGTTGAGCTCGAAAAGGAGCCAGGCAACGATCATCTTGTGGGCCTGCTTGTCGACCTCCACAAGTTCCATGGGACGCATCTTGTCGTTCCAGCGCTTCATGAAACTTCCGGAAAAAACAAGTTGAAGCAAACCCTTGCGTATACTGGGCACTCTAGGCCTCCCCATGATGCCGCATCAGGACGGCGGATAAATTTTTTTGGTTCCTCGCTGTTTCAAGTGGGTAGGGCAAATTTAAGCCTCCCCCCGATGAGGTAGATCATGGCGATCAGGTTTCGAGTCGATCGATAGCCCCGCGCCCTGGATTTCGCGGATTGAACCAGGCTGTTGAGCCCTTCCAGGATGCCGTTGCTGATCCCGGAGGTGAACCAACGCAATATACCGTTCCAGTGTCGTTTAATTGTGGCCGCGGCCTTTTTCATGGGCTCCAGTCGGCTGTGCGTGGCCCAGAAGTACCATTTCTTTAGGAACGCTTCTGACTGCTCCACTGGCTGCGTGAACAGCTCCTGGAAATTGAGCTTCAGATGATAGGCGCGGGTTGTCTTCAGGTTGAGTTTGGGCAGGCTGAGTTCTTTGAGACGTTCGGCCTGGCTAGCCTTGAGATTCACAGGATTTTTGAGCCAGACATGACGACTTTTGGAGAGTTCCGGACGGTCCCTCTGCTCGACGCGGCGGACCTCGTCCACCGCCTCGTTGATAATTTTCATGATGTGAAATTTGTCGAATGTGATTTGAGCTTTGGGAAAGTGTTCCCGGATTCCGCCAATGAACGCTTGAGACATGTCGCAGCAGGCTTCCTCAACGCGTTCTGGACAACCGCCATGTGCCGAGAAATCCTGCTTGAAGCACTCAACGGTTGAAGAATCCTTGCCCTCGGTGGCGAAGATGACTTTGCGGTCTTCCAGATCCACGAACAGGCTCACATAGTTGTGGCCACGCTTGCAGGCGGTTTCATCGACGCCGAACCGTGTGATCTCCGAGAAATCAGCTCGCTCACGGGCTTGGTCCACGTAATGGTGCACGATGCGCCACAAACGCGTGTCATGCTCGCCAACATAGGCGGCGACGGTCTTGACCGGCATGGCTTTGACGAGGGTCATGATCATGGCCTCGAACAGTAGCGTGAAGCCGCTTCCTGGTCGGGCCCATGGAACAGGCAGGAGCTTGGCTCCGCACTTGCCACATCCAACCCGAGGGACTTTTGCCGAAAGGTAGGCCTCATGCTGGAAAAAGTTCAGATGACGCCATGTCTTCTCAACGGTGTCGTGAGCCTTGAGACCCATTTGACCGCATTCGGGGCAAGCGAACATGCTGCCGCGAGGAAAGCCAAGTCTGATGTCGAGGCGCTTTTGTTGCGGGTCGAATTCGCAAGAAACCACCTCCCACGGAGGGGTTAAGCCAAGGGCCAGTTGGAAAAGGTCGGTGTCTTTCATAGGCGAACGAATTACCCGGATGTGGTCAGGGGTTCAAGGCTCCTACCCACTTGAAACAGCGAGGAACC